>CAZXHW010000093.1:0-14337 GCA_964639915.1 uncultured Heliomicrobium sp. | reverse complement strand
CTTGGCCGTGATTTCTTTGTATTTGGCTAGATTAGCAAGTGAAGCTTCGTCGCCAACGGCAATCAACAACTGTTCGCGGCCAAGCTCGCTCTTTTCCGGCGCGGTGAATACCTTGACGCGCGGCGTAGTCTTTTCCAGTTCGCGGTAATAACGATACTGATCTTTTGTGTAAGTCAGTTTGTTCGGGGTGCCAACCGGATATCCAATCACTTTCGCCGGAGTGGGCACTTTGTCCGAAGCCGGCAAATGATCCACAAACTCTGTCAGGAACATCTTGTCTGTAGTGTTTTTGATAATTGATTCGGTGTATTCCTTATCCACTGCTTGCGGCTGCTCGGATTGAGCGGTTTTAGCGGCTGGCGCTGGCGAAGTTTTCTTTGCCCCTTGAGCAAGTGCAGGATTGGCAACAAGCGAAAACAACAAGCCGAAGAGCACGAAATGCGCTACGGCACTTCGCAGCTTGAATGGCGAGCGAGTCATAACTGGCCTCCATGAAAATTTGTTACGAATTTACGCGAATGAACAGCGCGGTTGATGAGTTCTCTAGTTCAGACGAGCAAGAGTATCGTGCGGTTACGGGCTTTAGACAAGAAGAGCAACCAAACGATTGAATCAACAAGTTGAGCAAATTCATTTGCAAGCATTCGTCGCTCCGTGCCAAAGTCGCCTTCACGGAGGCTATTGATGACAACGACCAATAAACAACCCTTCATTTTTTCAGACTTAGCTTTGTCTCGCAGACTTGAGCGCACTGAAGCCCAAGCCAATGCCGATTTCGTTGAGACAAGAGCAAAATTTTTTCCCACAAGCAGGGCTTGTTGGATGGAAGCTGCAGGAGCTTACGCGATGTTTGATGGCGTAGGTTCTCCATTGACGCAGACTTTCGGTTTAGGAGTTTTTGAACCCGTGACAGATGAGGTGCTGGATCGTGTCGAGACATTTTTTCGCGACCGCAACTCGGATGTTTTTCACGAAATCAGCCCGATGGCTGATGCATCTTTGCTGGGCCTATTAGAAAAACGCAGATACAGCCCCATAGAATTGACCAGTGTAATGTTTCGCCCAATTTCGCGAGATGAACACCTATCTGTTCGACATAACGACCAAATTAAGGTCCGCCTTATTGGAGATGATGAAACTGATCACGAATTATGGGCGCAAACAGCTGCAAAAGGCTGGGCGCAAGAAGTGGAGTTTGGTGATTTGATTCTGGAACTGTCTCGCCTAACAGTGAAAAAAGGTGTGGTACCTGCATTTCTGGCAGAGTTGGACGGACAAGCAATTGCAACAGGGGCAATGAGCATCTGTGATGGGGTAGCGTTGCTTGCAGGGGCCAGTACTGTGCCCGAAGGCCGCAAACAAGGGGCACAAGCAGCATTGCTAGATAGCAGATTACGATATGCCGCGGAACAAGGGTGCGATTTAGCAATGATGTGTGCCGCTCCTGGCAGCGCTTCTCAGCGCAATGCCCAGCGACAGGGATTTTCTATCGCTTATACCAGAATTAAGTGGCAACTTTTTCGTAAATAGCCTTTTTTGCTCTTTTATCCGAATCCTCGTTTGCACTTTCCCTTTGCTAGTACGCAGCAAAATAGGGGTGGTTGCCCACCCCTATGTTAATCAAATCTCGACAATAAATTTAGATGCGTGATTAAACACGCTTGAGAAGATGTTATTTCTTCTTCGCGGCTTTCTTTGCTGGCTTGGCGGCTTTCTTTGCCGGAGCCTTTTTCGCTGCTTTCTTGGCTGCCATAGATTTTCTCCTTTCCTCGGTGATTGCTTAACCACAAGATGAAGTGTTGATTTATCTCTTGTAGTCTATAGCGATTAACACACTAGATGTAGTCTATAAACTTGTTAAAGGTGTGTCAAGAAAAAACTTGATTCATATGAGGTTCAACAGCACTATCTTGCGATGCAGCTTCCCAACATCCGGGAAATCGAGTTGATCTTGGGCTGTATGTATGAGCTCTTTGGCTTCAATTGTGGAAGCAACAATTACATTCCGGTGAAACCAATGAGTATAATCAACAGGACGATTTAAACCTTACCTAGCAATTTACTCATCAAAACTTCTATGCAAGGCTTTACTAAAGAAAAAAACGCTAAACTCCTCCGATCAGAAAGCCAAAACCGTGGATCTCAAATTTCTCTGCAGATGGTCAGCGGCTTTGAAGTTGCGTCGGTCATCGCTTCGGTTTTCATCACCACTTGGGTGCTAATACCATTGCAGCCAGAGCCACGATGGTTGATTCTGATGCCCGGATTGTTTGCTATGGCACTGATCCTCAACTCTCACAGGATACATGGCGATCGTTTTAGTGAAGTCACCGGATCAATCCGAAATTTCTGGCAGGCATTACGGTTAATAACGCTACCTACAATCGCGATATGCGGAGCCATTGCGATGCTTGGATTTGCCACCAATTCGTTTCATCGGACTTCACATTTCTGGGCAAATCTGTTTGTTGTGCCGGTTTGGGCTTTGGTTCAGCAGTATGTTTTACAAGCATTCATCTTCCGTCGAATGAAGTGGCTGTTGGTAAGTGGATCAGCCTCAACAGAAGAGCAGAGGCGAGATACTCAATGGTCAATTCTGGTAACGGCAATGATCTTTTCGCTGACACATTTACCGAATCTGATGCTGATGCTTTTGACTTTTCTTGGGGCTTTGCTGTGGTCATGGGTTTATGAACGCGCGCCCAATTTATTTGCACTGGGGATGTCCCATGCTGCGATCAGTTTGATGCTGATGACTTCGGCTCCTGCCTGGCTTCTGCCTAGCATGAGCGTCGGCTACAAACACTTTCTATATCAAAAATTCTAGGCTGCTCAAGGAATGCCACCTTAAGAACAAAAAAGAACCGGCGGTGAGATTATTATCTCACCGCCGGTTCTTTTTTCAGATATGCCTCGGGCTTAGAAGCTAATACGAAGTTGGAATTCGATTAACCTTCCGCCAGGATCGTTCGTTCCTGACACTGTGATGTCGCGGAACGCAGTGCGTGTCTGCCCAAAGCTAGCAGCAATGCCTTGCCCCGAAGCATCAGCCAGACTTGAAATGAAAAAGTCTGTGATGTTGAATGCGTTGAGGAATTGAGCGCGGAAATCAACAGTGAACTTCTCGCCGACTTTTGTCCGCTTCAGAATGTTCAAGTCAACTCGTTGCTGCCAAGGCCCCTGCAAGAATAATCGTTCACAAAATTCACCAGGAGTCGTGGGCGGAGCCAGATAGGGTTCATTCGGTTTTAAATCAGCCAAGGTCTTGCCACCCGTTTCAAACGCCGCCAAAGAGTTGTCAATAAGCGCTTGCGGTAACCAGTAAATAATTCGGTTGTCAGCCTTGCGGATATCAACCAACTTCTGCAATTCGCGACGCGTGATGTTTTTCAGGATAAAACCGCTATCCTGGGTATTGAGTGTTGCTCGTCCGCTGGTAATCAGGTTTGAAGTTCCAGACTGGATGCGCGCGACTCCGCCCACTTGCCAACCCTCCAGCACTTTGCCAATAAAGCCTTTTGAGCCGCCCAGAAAGTGGCGGCCAGGCCCGATTGGCAATTCGTAAATGCCATTGATCTTGAAGGCGTGGCGCAAATCCCACGGCGACAAACCTTTATCGTACTCCGGAAAACGAAGGCTACGTGGCTGGCTTAACACTGACGAAGATGATGCGAACATGTTCGTCAAAGATTTGCCAAAGGTATAGCTGCCATCAACCAACAAGCCTTTCGACAAGCGCCGTCGAAGTTCAATTTGCAATGAATTGTAAGTCGTATGGCCGCCGTTGGTAACCAGGAATGAGCCAGCGGAGCCAGCAATGGGGTTCAGATAAAAGAAATTCGACACGCGAGTGCCGTCCTGCAATGTTGTGAACGGAACCAATCCGGCACCTATCAACCTATTCATTGCCGGAGTGCTGGATGCAATCGTGCTAGCCAAACTTCCAGCCAAGCCACGCTGAATCGTCGTTGCAAAGGTCGAATCATTGGTCGTGTTCAACCCAAGAGCGATAACTGGAATCGCTCTCGTTCCCGCGACGGATGCTTGCTGGCCAAAGTTATTGCTCGCAGGATTTGCCAGGCGCGCCAAGCGCAGATTTTCTTGGGCAATCTTGAACTCACTGAGGAAACCGTTTTCAAAGACATTCACTTCGTTGAGGTTCAATTGCCGCCAAAGTTTAGTTCCGTGATTGCCAACGTAGCGAATTTCAAGAGCCGTGTTTTTGGTCAATTCGCGCTGGAGCCCAAAAGACCAGGATTGCGTGTATCCCATTCGCAGCCCCGGATCCCATTCGTTAAAGCTAACTCCAACAGGAGAAGGGAGCGGAAACTTTGCTTGCGGAATCGCAACTGCAGGAAGAGTTGTATCGCGGAAAAGGACACTACCTGCTCCGCTGTAGCCGTTCGGGCCTGTGAATGCTGCAATGTTATTTGTCGTCGGATTCACCGACAACGTCACTGTTGGCCCTTGGTTCAATCCCCACATGCTGTGGAAGACGTTGAAGCCTTCGCGGACGTAAGCAATCGAATATCCCCCGCGAATGACTGTTTGCCCTCCGTCGCCGACCAGTTTTTTCAAAATGCCATTGGTGGTGGCTGGTGGTGTCCAGGCAAAACCAAACGACGGAGCTAAATCTTTCATGCTCGTCTGGTATGGCTTTCTGCCTGCATCAGTCAGTTCGAACTGCGGAATGATATTGTTGGTAAATGTGCCCGGCTTGAATAAGTTGCCTGCGCCCGATGGACCGAAAACCGACGCATAGCCTGCTGTTGTGTAAATGCCGTTTGCATTGCGTGGAACGAAATCCAGTTCCCAGCGCAACCCATAATTGAGCGTCAGGTTCGGACGCGCACGCCAAGCATCCTGCATAAATAAGCCAAGTTCGTTTTGAGTATTTAGTTCTGTGAAAGGCGCGTATTCAAGCTGCAATGACTCCGGGCTTAAGGAAGCCGAACGGGTAATGCCGCTGACTCGTCCTGTCAATTGTGCGTACAAGTTGGCGGCTTCAGTACGTTGTGCCGCAGTGCTGTTCGGAAAGTTGCCTGTCGTAAAAAGAGCAGTCGCGCCAGTGTTGACTGGATCACCAGTGGCAATTCCCAATGTGGCTGTTGGGATCAACTGCGAGCCATAAGATTCCTGATAGCTCTTGATGTGCGTAAATGCGCCACCGAAGGTCCACGAATGTGACCCTTTGGACCAGGTTAAGGTGTCATAAAAAGTCCAAACCGGCGTATGTCGGCGAGATTGTGATTGCCGAGTCTGCGGATTGCTGGTGAACGGAAACGAAAATGCGAATCCGCGCCACGGAGCAAATAATCCGGGGCTCATTTCACCTGAAAACAGCACGTTTCCGCCTTGGCCCAGGGTGCCGCGAACTTCATTGATCAGGTTTGGCGTCAACGTCGAGCGCAAAGCCAATGCACCCGAAAAAACGTTACGAACAATGCTTCCCGTTGGCGGCTGCCCCAGCACAACGCCTGTTTGCGGAACTACGGGCAATTGGCCGTTCACAGCATCTGGATTCGAGTTGTAATACTGATAATTGTAAACGTATTCGAGATGATGTTTTTCGGTGATGTTCCAGTCCATTCGCAGCGTCGGGAACCGGCGCACATTTTGTCCGGGCGCCTGGAAGTTCAGGTCCAGTCGGTTGTAATCCGCGCTTGTCGTGACGCGCTCACGGATTCTGCCGCCTTTGGCCGCTCCTGCCGTAAAGGCGTCCATGATGCTGGCAATAGTGGGATCAACCGTCGTCGAGTACGGACGCACATTTGCGGGTAATGTTGCATTCGCAGCGGCGGCTTTAGCTAGTAGATCAATTCGCTGAATTGTCCCAGCCGAATCCCTATACGTATAGATGCCTTTTTTTGCGTCATCCGTTAGCAGCGTAGGCGCGCGGTCGTAAGTTTGCGGCAATTGAAATTCTTCGTAATTGGCAAAGAAGAAGAGTTTGTTTTTAAAAATCGGACCGCTGACGTTACCCCCAACCTGATTTAGCAAAATGCGGTCGCGCGGCAATCCGTCCAGATTGTTGAAGTAATAATTGGAATTCAGCGCCGTGTTGCGGTGCTGCCAGAAACCACCGCCGTGCCAATCGTTAGTCCCACTCTTAGTTACAAAACGAACTTGAGCCGCACCTGAACCGCCAGATTCCGCTCCGGGCGTTGCTGTCGAAAGACTGACTTCGCCGACAGCATCAGCTTTGGCCTGCGTCGCGGTGAAAAATCCGTCGGAAGATTTCAGCAGGTTGTCCTGAACGTTGATGCCGTCAATCGTGATGTTCAGACTGCCTTTGGGCAAACCGTTGATCGAAGAACTGCGCGGCGTGCCGGGCGTTTGCGTGCCAGGCAGCACCAAAACCAACTGCATTGCATCGCGAGTTGAAAACGGCAGTTCATTGATTTGGCGTCCGGTGATGGTTGAGCTGATGGTTGCGCTCTGGGTTTGCAGTACTTCACCGCCCCCTGTGACAACAACTTGCTCTCCTACGCCGCCGATTTCCAGCGTGGCGTT
Organism: uncultured Heliomicrobium sp.; assembly: GCA_964639915.1. Taxonomy (GTDB): domain Bacteria; phylum Acidobacteriota; class Blastocatellia; order RBC074; family RBC074; genus RBC074. The sequence continues at coordinate 7,824 of CAZXHW010000093.1, read as the reverse complement.
GACCGTTGTTGGCTGACCGACGTCAACATTGACGTTTTGCACGATGGTGGTTTTGAACCCTTGCGCAGTGACAGTGATCGTGTAGTTACCAACAGAAACCGAGGGCATGAACCAAGTCCCTTCCGAATTGCTGGTCACATTGCTTTCTTGCTGAGTGGCAGTATTTTTGGCCGTCACCTGTGCACCGCGAATGACAGCGCCTTGCGGATCGCTGATTGTGCCGGTCAGTTTGCCCGCCGTGGAAACCTGAGCAAAAGCCGTGGACGACATCACAACAAATAGTGCGATCAGGCTGAAGGCAAAGCTCCAACCTGAGGCTCGCAGATATTTCATAGGAACCTCCTGAGTAAGTTGTTGGGGTTAGCAAATACGGGAAGAAACAGGAAAGTGACTTAGCTTCCCGCAACTCTAATTAGTGCTTTTAATTAGTGCTTTATTGATGAAAACTTCTCAGCAAATGCTCTATGGTGAAGATTTAGTTGTAGCTTTAATGGATATTTGTATTTTGACAAGCGGTTTATACGCTTTTCAGCGATCTAAAGTCCAGAGTTTGGAGAGGTAGTAATGCCGTAATCAAAAGAAGCTCTGCGGAGACCATTTTCGGCTTTCCTAAAATTTCTTATTTTGGGCTACGGAAGTCAGCAAAAGGAAGGCAGGGCGGGGGCATTCAGAGGGAATCTTTGATCAAAGTAAGTGTCAAATCACAGACAGGCACGGAAAGCGAACTTGAAAGTACAAGCACGGCATCGCGCTAACAACAGATGTCCCAGCAGACGATGCCGTGCCAATAAGTTTTAGCTGCAAACCAGATTTACCAGCGTACGAACACAAACGCCGGTTGGACCGACAGCCAAGTAAGGCTTAGTACTTTCATTCCAGGCAGTTCCGGCAATATCCAAATGCACCCACGGAGTATCTTCGACAAATTCGCGGATAAAGTATGCGCCAGTAATGGTTCCGGCCTTGCGACCGCCGACGTTTTTTATGTCGGCAATCTCACTTTTGATTTGTTCGCGGTATTCCTTGTCCAGCGGGAGTTGCCAGAACTTTTCGCCTGACTTTTTCGCCGCAGCAATGACTGTGTTAATCCATTCCTGGTTGTTACCCAGAATTGCCACGTAAACATCACCCAGGGCAATCGAAACCGCTCCGGTCAATGTGGCTAAATCTATGATTTTCGTTGCGCCAAGTTTTCGCGCATAAGCAACCGCGTCAGCCAGAATCAGTCGGCCTTCGGCGTCAGTATTGATGACTTCGATAGTTTTACCGGTCATCGCGCGAACCACGTCACCGGGACGTTGAGCGCGTCCGCCAGGCATATTTTCAGTCGCCGGAACGATTCCAAGCACATTGACTGTCGGTTTGAGCTGGGCAATTGCGCGCATTGCGGCAATCGTCGTCGCTCCGCCAGCCATGTCGTATTTCATCTTTTCCATGCCATCGGCGGGTTTGATCGAAATGCCTCCGGTGTCGAAAGTGACGCCTTTGCCAACGATGGCGACGGTTTCATCCGATTTGATTTTGGGCGTGTAACTCAGAACAATCAGCTTGGCCGGTTCGGCAGAGCCTTGCGCGACCCCAAGCAAAGATCCCATTCCCAATTCTTTCATCTGGCTCTCTTCCAGCACATCCAGTTCCAGGCCATAAGATTTGGCAACTTCCTCTGCTTGCCGGGCCAGTTCGGTTGGCGTCATGACGTTACTGGGCTCATTGATGACTTCGCGCCCAAAGTTGGCCGCTTCGGCAATGATACGCCCACGTTCGATTCCTGCCTTGGCTTCATCGTTATTATCGCCATTGGTGGCCAGAATCATTTGATCCAGATGATTCTCTGTCTTGTCGTTGGTGTGATACTTGTCGGGTTCAAACAATGCCAACAGAGCGCCTTCAGTTGCCGCCTGAGCGCTTTCGGAAACAGCCAAGTCTGAGCGACGCAAAAAAGCAAAGGTCCGGGCTTTTTTACCACGAAGCGTTCGCGCCGCAGTACCGGCCATTCGCCTCACGTTGTCTGTCCTAAATTCTTCGCGTTTGCCAGCGCCAAGCAATAACAACCGGCGAGCTTTCATATCGCCAGTGCTATGCACATAAGCAGACTCGCCGGGTTTGCCTACGAATTCGCCGGTTTCAATCAACGAAGTCAGCACATTGCCGGTTCGTTTATCAATTTCTGCCAGTACACCGCTTTCTGGTTTTTCACCTTCAAAAACGCTGACAGCCAGCGCGTCACATTCAATTTCATAAAACTTTCTTGAGTCAGCTTTGACTTCCATTCAATTGCTCCTAAAAAGAATCTTCCACGAAAAGCACGGTGTTTCATGAACCTTCGTGGGTAGTTTGTAGGGTTATTCGTCCCGCATTCTGTTTTTTATTGCTGCGCGGGCTTCACGTTCCTGAGTCTTCTTCGCTTCGGTTTCGCGCTTGTCGTAAAGCTTTTTGCCCTTGGCCAATCCAATCTCACATTTAATCAGATTGCCTTTGAAATAAAACTTGGTTGGCACTAGCGTCAACCCTTTTTCCTGTATTTTCGACTGCAACTTTATGATTTCTCGCTTGTGCATCAACAAACGGCGCTCTCGGTCAGGATCGTGATTCTGCCGGTTGCCATGTGAATAAGGACTGATGTGGACATTGAGCAGCCACGCTTCGCCCTCGCGCACGCTTACGTAGCCGTCTTTCAAATTTGCGCGGCCTCCGCGCGCGGATTTGACTTCGGTGCCGGTCAGTTGAAGTCCCGCTTCATACGTTTCCAGTATGAAGTAATTGTGATACGCCTCGCGGTTCGTGGCGAGCGTTTTCTTTTGTTCTGTGTCTGTTTTCTGTGCCATTCGGTATTTCTAAACTCGTTCCGATTTCAGCGGACGCTCCATCATTTCAACTTCCAACTCGTGCGGAGTTTTGCCTTCGTATAGCATCTGGTAAACGCCTGCGGTAATTGGCATTTCGACTCCAAGTTTTGTCGAAAGATTATAGGCGGCTTTGGCGGTTTTGACGCCTTCGGCAACTTCGCGCATTTCGCGGATGATTTCTTCTAGCTTGCGTCCACGGCCAAGTTCAAAACCTACGCGGCGATTCCGCGACAAACTGCCGAAGCAGGTCAAAACCAGATCGCCCATTCCAGCCAAGCCCGCAAGCGTTTCGGCTTGCCCACCAAGTTTTACTGCCAGCCGCGTCATTTCCGCCAGTCCGCGCGTAACCAGGGCAGCTTGCGTATTGTAGCCCAAGCCCAGCCCATGAACCGCCCCAGTGGCAATCGCCATCACGTTTTTGATCGCTCCAGCGATTTCCACACCGACGACATCATTGTTCGTGTACACGCGAAACCGGCTGGATGAAAAAGCCTGCTGAACTTCCACAGCCCAATGCATTGAATACGAGGCTGCGACAAGGGCACAAGGTTCGTCTTTCGCCACTTCCTGCGCAAAGCTGGGGCCAGACAAAACAACGTAACGCGGCGCGAAATGATCATTCAACACGTCGCGAACAACTTCTTCCATCCGCATCTGAGTTTCGTTTTCTATCCCTTTGGTCGCACTGACAAAGATCATTTGCGGTTTCAGGTGCGGAAGCATCTGTCCGTAAACTTCCCTGCAAACGTGCGAAGGCACAGCGGTCAACACAATTTCAGCTTCACTCAAAGCTTCGGCCAGGTCGTTCGTCGGCAAAATCGAATCGGGAAGCTTGAAGCCTGGCAAATAAATTTTGTTTTCACGCTCGCGGCATAACCCATTGATAACTTCCTGGCTGTGCGCCCACAAACGAATTTCGTTGCCGGCACGAGCGGCAACCAGCGCCAGCGCCGTTCCCCAGCTTCCCGCTCCGATGATGGCGATTCGCTTCATCTTTACGCTTCTGTCGTCGTTGGTTCAGGTCCTCTTGGAGTTTGGCCTTGCAATCGAAAGAACCCAAAGACTGCGATCAACGCCAGCAATGCCGCGCTCAAATCAAACAGTTTGACGATGCCGACTTTTGCCGCCAGCGAACCGGAAAACACCAATCCGACGACTTGCGCAATGGAGAGCAGCGACCAAACGCTGCTGCTGACACGGCCTACCATTTCCATCGGCGTTTCGCTTTGAATCAGCGTCATCGAAGGAATCATAATCAATCCCGATCCAACGCCGATGCCAAACATTCCGACCGCCGCCATCGGAATGTTTCCAAACGACGCCATGACTGCCACCGACACGCCGATGACCAACAAACCTTCAATCACCATTCGCGATTTGGCGCGCGCCTTCGCAAATTTGCTGATTGCAATTGTGCAAAGAATCATTCCAACGCCAATCAATGAATTGACTACTCCAAACACAACTTCGTTCGCTTTCAAATTATCCCGAACAAAAACCGCCACCAGCGGCCCAAAACAACTGATAGCGAACATTCCCGCCGTCAGTGCCAGAATCACAAACGAGATGTTGGCATTCGTCAGGATGAATTTCATGCCCGCACCAAACTCGGAAATAATAGAACTGACTGATGTTTTTTTCTCCGGCGCCGCAGCAGTAGCCGTTGTCCTGTGAATTGCCAGCGGCGCAATCATCAGGGCTGAAAACAGAAAGCTGCCACCGTCAATGAAGTAACAAACGTACGCTCCGAACCAGCCGACCAACGCACCGGCCAAAGCCGGCGTGACGATGCGTATCATCTGCATGGCCTGTTGCATCATCGCATTCGCCGACATCAGCCCGTTCGGTGGCACCAATGTTCGCAGCGTGACCGATTGAGCCGGAATAAAAAAAGTTGAAACGAAGCTCAACGCCAGCAAAACGGCATAAATCCCGTACAGATTCGGTATCAAAGCCAGAACAAGGATCAGCCCCGCGCGGATCAGATCGCTGGTGATCATCGTCTGTTTCAAGTTCCAACGGTCAACAAACACACCGGCGATCGGACCAAAAAAAGCGAATGGAACCAAAAACGCTACACTGATGAATGTGACTTGCGTTGCCGTCGCGTGCAGTTTGAACGATGCGTAGCTCAGCACACCAAAGATCGCCAAAAAATCGCCCAGTAGGCTAACTAATTGCCCAAACCACAATCGGCGAAAAGCTGGCATTCGCCAAACTTCCCCCATCGAAAGTTGCTGTTGTTGCGCCGCAGCCATTCTGAAATCCCTCCTTTATGAATTCGGTGGCCTTTACTTCGCCGCACCGAACTTGTTTTCAGTTCCAGCCATCAGCCGCTGAATATTTTCATGATGCTTGGCGATGATGATCGCCGATGAAGCGCAAAGTGCTGCAACGATCGGCGCAAAATGACTGATCGGTTCAATCCAGGTGTGAAACAACCACACCCACAGCGGAACGAATGCCGCCGCCAACACTGAACCGAGCGAGATAAACCGTGTTCGCCAGACAATCACCACAAATACAATACCTGCCGCCATTACCGCCCACGGCACGATGGCCAGAAAAACGCCCAAACCGGTGGCCACGCCTTTGCCTGCTTTGAATTTCAGCCAGACTGGAAAGCAATGCCCAACAACTGCCAGCAGTCCCGCGCCAGCAACCACCCACGAAGTTCCCTCTTCGCCGGTTAACAATCTTGCCACCGTAACCGCTGCAAAGCCTTTCAGCGCATCAAAAATCAATGTCACGATGCCCGCGCCTTTCCCTGCTTTGCGCGTAACGTTTGTCGCGCCGGTTCCGCCGCTGCCGGTTTCGCGTATGTCCGCACCGCTGGTCACCTTAACAATCAAAAAACCAAATGGGATTGATCCCAAAAGATAGGCAAGGACTAGGGCGAGTGTGTTCATAGTTGGTTCGCTATCACAGTACGCGGTTCACAGAAACGGCTATCGCTGCGAACTGTGAACCGCGAACCGTGGAACTTTTATTTGATTCTTCTTCGCACCAGATCAAGCGCCGAATTGACGGCCAGTGTGCGAATGAATTGGCGGTCGCCTGGGAAGATCACTTTTCGAGCCGTTACACTATCTTCATCAGCTAGCGCGATATAGACCAAGCCGACCGGTTTTTCTTCCGTGCCGCCGCCAGGCCCAGCGATTCCCGTGATGCCGATGCCAAATGTTGAACCCGCGAGTTTGCGAACCCCAGCAGCCATTGCGCAGGCGACTGGTTCACTAACTGCGCCGTGCTCTTCCAGCATTTCAGCGGGCACGCCGAGCATTCGCATCTTCGCTTCGTTGGAATAGGTGACGACACCTTCCAGAAAGTAATCCGAACTACCGGGAACTTCTGTGACACGTCCGGCCAGCAATCCTCCGGTGCAGCTTTCCGCTGTCGCCAGGCTATACCCGCGCCAGCGCAGCAAATCGCCGACGACTCGTTCCAGCGTTTCGTCCCGGCGAGAAAAAATGTATTCCCCTAAAACCTCTTCAAGCTGCCCAACGACTTCATCTAGCAAACGATTGCCTTCGGTTTCGCTTTTTACCTGCGCCGTCAGATGCAATTCAATCTGGCCGTCTTTGAACAGGATTGTCGTCGAAGGATTTTTGTATTTCGTATAAACCGGCGCGGCTTTTTCATCCACGGCAGATTCGCCAAGTCCAAAAAGACTTAGCTTGCGACGCAGGATTAACACATCGCCAACGCGTTGTTTCAGCACCGGAGCGACCACGGCATCAAACATCGGCTTCATTTCACGCGGAGGTCCCGGCAGCATCGCAATCGTGCATTTGCCTTCTTCGATCAGCATGCCCGGAGCCGTGCCGTTTGGATTTGGCAAGACTTCAGCACGCTCGATTACTAAAGCTTGCCGAGCGTTGATTTCCGGCATCGGCATGTTGCGTTTGGCGAAGCGCGCTTTCAGCTTTTCCAGGATGTCGTCATCCAGAATCAGCCGCCGTTTCAAAACGCGAGCGAAAATCTTTCGTGTAATGTCGTCTTCGGTTGGACCAAGCCCTCCGGTGGCGATGACGATTTCTGATCGTTTCATCGCATCGCGGATGGTTTCTTCCAATCGCGATTCGTCGTCACCAACGACGGTTTTGAGCTTCACATCAATACCCATCGAATTCAGCCGTTCGGTCAGCCACAAGGAATTCGTATCCACGCGAAACGGCGTCAACATCTCAGAACCGATGGCGATAATTTCAGCGTTCAACATAAGTTTTCAGGTTGTAAGTATTACAGCAAGTTGCAGTTGAGTAAGAAGAACTGCAACCACAAAAAGCTCAGAAGGCACAAAATTGATCCCGAGGAGTTTTGTGTTTTTTGTGCCTTTTGTGGTGAAAACTCTTCGTTCAAATAAAAATCTCTATAGGGGACAGGTTGTATTCTCAAGCAAAGAACAGCACCAATGACAATAACGCCGCCGCGTAAATTCCGGCGATGACATCGTCCATCATCACGCCTACGCCCCCGGTCAAGGATTGCAGCCCATTGATCGGAAAGGGTTTGAAAATGTCGAAAGCGCGAAACAGCAAAAAGCCGGGAATCATCCACCAGCGCCATTGATTGCCAAGTCCTGCTAGAAACGGAGCAATGAAAACAAAGCTGATGACCTGGCCACAAACTTCATCAATCACAATCTGGCCGGAATCTTTTTTGCCGAAGACGGATTCGGCTCGTGTGCCAGCCCAGATGCCAATCCAAGCCAGAAACACACTAACGACGATCAGTAGGTTTTGCAGCAATACGACATTCTGTTTGAACGCGGCGATCAATCCATAAGCGACTAGCAATCCAACAAGCGAGCCCCACGTGCCGGGCGCAATGGGAACAAAGCCAGCGCCTCCGCCTGTGGCAATAATCACTGCCAACCATTCAACAGGTCCCTGAGCGTTGAAAGATTTGCCGCGTTTGTCGGCGAAAGGTTGAGGATTCGGCATAATGCTAGTTTTCAATCACCTTGGCCACCTGA
>CAZXHW010000092.1:0-14402 GCA_964639915.1 uncultured Heliomicrobium sp. | reverse complement strand
GCCTGGTGGTTACCACATAAAGCTGATTCGGGCGTGCCGCGTCTATTGCCACATAACCGCCATCGCCTCCAAACAGTTCCCGCCAGCGATTTGGGCCTTCGGTGTCTGTTCCAATCAATGTCCCGTTGTCTTGCGTCCCGCCAACATAGCTCTTCCCGTCGGGGAAAACCGCCCCATGATAAAACTGTGTTACACCGTAATTGTTATTGAGTGATGCCCAGGTAACGCCCGTTGCGTCAGGATTGCAGGCCGCATTCGTAGTGACAGCTACTGATGCGCGAGCATTATCCGTCCGGAAAATGCCGCCATCTGTGCCAACAAACATTTGCCGATTCGTCGTGCCATTGAACTGCGGTGAGAAAACGATACTGTGGTGATCAGCGTGTGCATAATGTGAATCATTCTTGTCCGCCCACCAATAAGAAGCCAATCCCCAATTTGCGCCACCATCATCCGAACGAAACAGGTCAATCCCGCCAAGCCAAACGCGCGCAGGGTCTGCCGGATCAACGGCAAGGACGTTGTCGTACCATCCTTGACTGCTCAAAACGCTCGGTGCCAATCCACACTCGCTCAAGTGTGCCGCCAGTGGGTTGGAAAACAACACAGTATTAAGCTTGTTCGCGCTGGTGTTTCGCACCTGCGTCGTCCACGATCCGGAATCGCCACTTGCCGTTGAACGGAAGACCGCGTGCAATCCATTTAGGAACGGCCCTCCGGCAACACTTACCGAAGCGGCATAGACGACGCTCTGATTCGACGGCGCGATGGCCAGTGAAGTCCGTCCCATGCCTGGGTCTTTCAGCACCTCTGTCCACGCACCGCTGCCGCTCGCATCGGGGTTGCGAAAGACTACGGCTTGCTGAAATGAACCGCACGAAGCAAAGAGAAAATCAGTGGATTGGTCGGTGCGAATGGCAAGGTCAAGACAGCCAGCGTTTAATTGCGGATCAAAAATTCGCGCCCAGGTCGCCCCCCCATCTAGTGAACGCATCACGCCGCTTCGGGTCGCAGCATAAACGCGTTGGCTATTCACCGGGCTGATGACAATGTCGTTTACGTAATAAAAATCCGGAGCGGCGGTGCTTTCCAAACGAACCCAATTCACGCCGCCATCCAGGGTTTTAAATATGCCCGCACCACGCGCCGCGTCAGAGTTGAAAAATCCTTCACCCGTGCCTGCGTAAATGACTTCGGGATTTTTCGGGTCCATCGCCATCGAACTAACCGCCAGGTTAGGCAGCAAATCGCCAGACGGATTCCACATTGCTCCAGCGTTGACTGTCTTCCATACGCCGCCCGCAACCCCAGCCGCATACATCACCTGTGGATTGGCCGGATGGATCAGCAAAGCCCGCGTGCGCCCGCCAACATTGCCTGGCCCAAGTGGAGTCCATTCGCCAATAACAACTTCGTCCCCAACTTCTGCGCGTGAAGGCAGCAGATGATTCTGCCGCGTCGAATACTGAGACATTTGCCGCATCTGCTCGCGCGCGGCGAAGTATCGTTCGACGGGAACTTGTCTCTCGCCTTCAGGCAAACGTTTGCGAAGAAAAAATTCGGCGGCTTCATCAGGCTGGTCATAGCTTTCAGATCGTTCTTGGGCAGACCGTTTTTGCGATTCCTCAATTTCTTCATTGATATGTTCGGTAAGATCCGAGCCTGGCTTACGCTTAGGATGTGGCTTGTTTTTTGTAGAAGTCGGCTTTGAAGCAATGGATTTACGGCGACTTTGCGGCGACCCGGATTTTCGCTTCTGTGTTGCCTGCATTGCTAAAGCAGCAACTCCCCAAGCGGCGACTGTGAATACAATGATTCCGGCAAAGATTCGGGCGTAGCGAGTCATAAAAAGCATCTCCGTTCTCCCTATGAAACTATTTGACGTTGATCTTTACGGGGTTGGCTGTTTTTCCATCCACTGTCAAAACGACATCCACATCGCCGCGTCCGGCCAGGATTCTAGGCAATCGCAGATTGATCTGATCGAGCCCGACAAAACCTCCCTGCGGTCCAGCGAAAAGCACCTCAGAGTTGACGCCCCCGATGGTAGCGTTGAGGTTCGGAAGAGAACCGTTGCTGCGAATTCCTGTCCCGAACAGAATCAGAAAGACTTGATTCGATGCAGGCCCTACATCAATTGGAATCACCAGGCGGCTTGAGAAAGCCAGCGGCTCGTAACTTTGCGAGCCATCTTCCCGGATTCGCAAGACGACGCCAGCCGCATAACCGCTTCCCGATGAATCCACGGAAAACAGCCCCGGCGCGACTTTCACAATTTGCACGCTGCCTGCTGAGATGGCTCCATTACCGCTGGCAACTGTCACAATCGCTTCGCCGCTTGCAATGCCCGGTGGAAGCTGAAAGTTGACCTGTTGTGGGAAGACGGAAAAGAGCGGTGCCAATCGCTCAACGCCTACGCTGTCTTTGATCTTCACCGTCGTGCCCAGCAGCGAAGTGGGCAAAGGGGTGGATTCCGCCACAGCGGCGTTAGTCGCCAGCGAAAGACCGAAGGCTGCAGCGATTGCCTCGCTGGCCATTTCGCCACTCTTGAAACTGGCAGCGGAAGTAATCGTGACGCGCGGGCCTTGTGTCACGATCAATGATCGTCCGCCCGCGCTGATTAAACCTGTGCGCAGGTTCGTCGTTGGATTAGGAGTGGTGGAAACACTAATAGGACCGCTACTGGTTCCGCCGCCAGAGTTGATTTTTATCCATTCTGAAGCGCTGGAAGCCGACCAGTTGCAATCTCCCTGGGCGCTGAACTGGACCGTAAAGTTTCCGCCTTCGCTGCCAATCGAAGGAGGATTACTGGTGAAGAATGCTCCACTGCATCCCAGCTTGATCGTTGCAGCGTCTGTCGCAGTGTCATTGGCAGGGTTGATGTCGCTGCCGTTGGTCACTTTCGCGGTGTTCGTGACGCTGCCAGTTGCGCTGATTCTGAAATCAGCAAAGAAAGAAGCGCTTTCGCCTGGCCCAAGCGGCGGCGTGTATACGCAGACCAGATTACCGCCTGGCAGAAAATCTCTTGGGCAGTTCCACCCGCTGCCCGACGCCGACTGAAATTCAAATCCAGTGGGAGGGCGATAAACGACTTTCGTTTGCCCCGTGGTACTTGTCGCTCCGACACTGGTGACCTTGAAAACGAGCGAACCAAATCCATTTGTGTAGAAATCTCCATTGCCGCGAATTGTTAGTTCCAGATCGGCGGCGGAGGCGCGCGTTTCGTCAATCTTCGCGACAAACCCGCCTGTCTGGCCACGAGCGGGATTGGCAAAGAAAATCGCTCCGGGCGTTGTGGGAAACCGAAGGTCGAATAGACCAGAGGTATCGCCACTGATTCCTGCGACATATACCTGCCCCGCATTCCCGGCAACAATGGCAAGACCGTCATCTGGGCCATTGCCGCCAAGGTACGTCGAATATCCAATCGCATTGCCGCTTCCACTGATCTTGGTCACGAAGGCATCACGATCATAGAACCGGTCCGCGGTGAATGCCGGATTAGGCTGAAACACACCCGATGTAACAGGAAAATTCGACGATGTGGTCCAGCCTGTAATGACCAGATTTCCCGCCGGATCAATCGCTATATCTTTTCCTTCATCGTCTCCGCTACCGCCTAGAAAAGACCCAAAAACGATTCCGCCACTTGGATTTAACCTGGCAACAAAAGCATCTGATACGCCACCGCCGAAGCTGCCCTGAAACACACCCGAACTGACGGGAAAGCCAGCGCCTCTTGTTTTGCCCGTGACATAGGCTTGCCCATTGGCATCCACGGCAATGCCAAATCCCTCATCGCTGGCATTGGCGCTATTTAGCGAGGTGCGGTAAAGGAATAAAGTTCCGTCGGCATTGAGCTTGGTGACAAAAGCTCCGCGTCCACCAATGCCGGTCACGTATACATTTTGACTTGCGTCTACAGCGATCGCTGACCCGCGATCAAGCATGAAAGCTCCGGCGGTGTATTTCAGATAGGTCGAGTAGACCAATGCGCTGGCGGTGGTATTGAACTTGGTGATGAAGCTTCCACCTGTGACGCCGGGAATGCTGGGTTGCGCTGAGCCAGCCGTCGTTGGGAAGTTTGCCGAAAAACTTTGCCCGATGATGTAGGCGTTGCCCGTCGAATCAACTGCGACTCCGAATGCGTCATCCTGTTGGCTGCCCCCAAGATAGGTGCCATAGCTGAGCGAAGAGCCATCCGCGCTTAACTTGGCCAGATAGGCATCGCCGCCAAGTCCGCTGCCGACCTGTCCAGGTCCCGCGAAGTTTCGCTGGAAGGCACCAGGCGTGGTGGGCATATCTGGGGCCGCCGTAAACACGCAAATATAAGCATTGCCAGTGGCATCAACTGCCAGACTTTTGGCAAGACTGTAGCCATTGCCGCCCAGGTAGGTGGCATAGGCGAATGAAGCGCCGTCCGGATTGAGTTTGGCGACAAACAATTCCGAGGCGTTCGATCCGCGCGATTCCCGGAATGCACCTGGTGTGACAGGAAAGTTGGGTAAAGAAGTCGCTCCCAAAAGATAGATGTTGCCTGCGGCATCCGCCGCAATGTCAGCCAAATAGGATCCGCCCATAAACGCCGAATAACTGAGCACCGGATCAATCACCAGAGCGTGCTTTGAGTCGTATTCGCCGACCACAAAACCAATCTGGTTGTTACGGCTGATTGAATAACTGACCGCGACCTCTCGCTTCCGCCCATCAATCTGCTGATAAGCGACTGGTTTATGCTGACGAACTTCGCCGCTTGCAACGCCCAGCACTAAATCTCCATTGGATTCGACGCGCAGATTTCGCGCGCCTGCGAATTCGATCTTTATCGTATCTGGCTTCGCGCCCGAAGCAATTACCCAATCGTATTCAAGCCTGCGCTGATTGCCGTAAAGCGCCAGGCTAATGCCTGGGTAAACTTCGCGATACTCCACTTTTGCGTAATGCGGAACGTTTTTGCGCCATCGCCGCGCGTCTGCACCGTTCAAGTAGTTGATTCCGCCAGGCTGTTGTTGATGCCCCTTGATTTCCGGCGAAGGGTTGGCGCCCTTGAATTTCATCCGCAGTGAGAGTGAATCCGCTCCCTCGGAAGCGCGAAGCCGGATCAGAGCTTCTGTATTCATCAGGCTGACGTCATATCCGTCTGCGCGGACAAAAAACCTTACGTCTTGATGGAATTGCCCGGCGTTCGCTTCGAAGCTCAAAGGCAGTGCAGGAAGATGTTTCGTGGTGCCCTGCGAAGCGACGTCTAACAAACCTGCGCCGCTTACGGCTGAATGCCAGCATTTGAAAACCAGCGTTGTTGTAACAATTGCGGCGAATACTAGCGCCAGAATGACGGGTGATGTCCAAACCGCGAAGAATGAATATTCGCGAAATGATCTTGAGGTCACAAATTCCTCCAGTTGATAAAACGCCACCGGAGCGGCCGGGCAAGAGATGATTTCCACTGCAAATTACGATTCAAGCCGGGTTGGTCAGCCGGACAAACGCCAAGTCATCACGAAGACAAAGGCTCGCGCACGTTTAACAGCATGACATCAATATGCTTCTTTTGGGGATTGCTAAAACGATGGTCATAGCCGAAGAAAATAACCGTCAGGTTTGGAAGCGGTTCTGGGGCGGGTTCCAATGAAAAAAGAACTGGTACAAGACGAATTTCAGCATGGACAAAATCGCTGAGAGTGTCAAATTCACTATGTCGCAACACAGTCGGCCGATATCACAATCCGAAAGTTTGTAGCGCTTGGTTTGCCGGCGGCGGCTTTAAAGGCGGCACCCTCCATGAAGCGACAGACAAGTTCGGCTACAAGGCGGTAGAGAATCCGCATTATTACAGCGACCTCCCTGTGAAGAAATCCATTGCATGAGAATTGCGCTCCAAATCTTATGATGAACTGCCGCAGCCACGAATGCGTTATGCCCGCGTAGCAATCATTTCCCGCAGTAAGTTTTTCATTTCAGAACAAATCCAGAGATTCAAGGAGAGCGAATTATGTTCGAGTCTGAACGCCGTAAGTTTTTAGCGCAAACAGGTTTGGGATTGGCGGGTGCCGCCAGCTTGGTTCTGCGAACCGACGCGAGGCCCACGCCGATGATTGCAACCGCAGAGGAAACTAACCGAGTTCTGATCCAGATGGCACCGCCGCCGAAAGCGGAGATTACCGCCAAAGGCGAGTTGAAAAAGGTCACGCCGCAACCTTATGGGCCTTTCTACAAACAGGGAGCGCCCTTTCGCGGCAAGCTCAGTTTGCCGGGCGAACCTGGGACGACGTTCGTGCTCTCGGGACGCGTTTGGGCCTTCGACACGAAACGTCCGCTGCCCGGCGTAGTGCTGGATTTCTGGCATGTGGATATGCAGGAAAAGTATTCGGACGGAGTCAGTGATTTTCGCAATCGCGGGCGGCTGGTGTCGTCGGAAACGGGCGCATACGAACTGGAAAGCATCCGCCCGATTCCGTACCGGCCCAACGCCTCGGGCAACCCGGATTTCTGGCGCTGCGCGCACTTTCACCTGCTGGCGGTCTGTCCAGGCTATCAGCCGCTGGTCACGGAGATTCACTTTCAGGACGACCCCCACAAGAACGATCCGATGTACCGCGCCGAAAATGCCATCGCGGCGGAAAAGCACACCGTCAACGGCAAGAGTTTCGAGATGGGCGTTTTCGACATCGTGCTGGAACGCGAAAAGAGTACTCGGTAACGCGCCTCGCCACGCAGTTGGTAGCCAGAGGAACAAAGATACACGGCAACAAATGGCAATGGGGCGGCAGGCAGTGGGTGCAAGTGAATCAGTAATCAACTCCGTCGTCGCGGCGCGCGATAGGAATAGCATCAGGAAAAAGCGATGGACTCGGTGACCAATCATTTGAAAGCAAGTGGCCTTCAACGCGGTTTACTTCGAGAAAGAACTGGAAAAGAAAAGTTTTGATTGATCGGTTTTGTGAGCTTGTCGTGGCTGTCGGCGACCCCACGCCGCAACATATGCACGAGGCTCGAAACTGAAACGACAAACAATGGAAACAAACAAAATAAAAACCTTATGCGGTTGGAAAGTCCTGGCTTTGATCATTTTGAGTCTCAGCGTTTTGCCAAAGGGAATGGCACAACCAACACGGAACACCAACGACTCAGCGACGAGCGCGATTTTGACGGAAGTCATCCGGTTAAAAGGCGCACTGGCCGCGCTCAAACTTCCCGCCGCCGAAGAAGAAAGCTTCAGTTCCCTGCTGAACCGCAGCGAGCGCGCTGCGCAGTCCGGCCACATCTTCCTGAGCCTACACATCCTGCAATACGCCACGTCTTCAATCGCAGGTTCTGAGTTCACGAAAGCAAAAGCCGACATCGGGAAAGGCGGGATGGCGGCGTTTGAGCAGGAATGGCAACGGTTTGGCACGGAACTGGCGGTGCGGCAACGCAAGCTGGCCATTGCCCAACGATTGCCGCTGGCCGTACAAGCCGTCATCGAGCGGTCGCTGACGCAAGTGCAACCGAATTATCAGGCCAGCCGGTTGTACGCAGCGGAAACGTCGGTCGAAAGCGGAATGTATTACCTGGGCCTGGTGAAGGGACAACTGGATTTCGTCGCTTTCTGCCGCACTCTCAAGTTCGGGTCTTCTGCTGCCGCGCAGTCATTACGCTCATTCGCGCCGGAACTGGCAGAGTTGGAAAAAGAGGTCCTGGCGGCGTACCGGCAGTTCGATACGCCGGAGCAGCACAACGCCTTCATTCGCGTCAATTCTTCGCTCAAAGTCGCGCAGGATTTGGAGCATGAGCGGCGTTACTGCGGCGCTTGGTTGCAAGGTCTGGAAGCGCGGCGCGCGCTGACCGCGATGAGCGTAACCACAGCCGAAAACCGCACCGCCGAAGCCTTGCGGGCGCAAAGCGAAACCTTCCGCACGCAATTAACGAATTCCCAAACAGATCACAGCATCGGCTGGTTGTACTGGCAGATGGCCGAGGCAGCGCTGGCTACGGACGATCTGAAACAGGCGAATGTGATTTTGCATCACGTCTTGCCGCTCTATTTCAAATCTATGATGAGGAACAAACGATGAATCGAAGGACGATTTTCTTCAGCTTCGTGTTGCTGGCGGCGCTCGGGCTGCCTGCGTTGCCGCAGAGCAAGAGCAAAAGCCCAGCCGTCAAACCCGGCAGCAAACCGGTCACCGTCACGCTTGTTCGCTGGCCTTACACCTGAAACCTGTCCGATCCAGCAAGTTTGCTGGCCAAAGATGTAGTGGAAAGTTACAAGGGCCGGGCGCGCTTCGTCAGCGAAAACTATGGCAGTTCCCGGCTGGCTGAACGTTACGGCATCAAGCGGTACCCGGTGCTTTTCGTGGATGACGTGCTGGTCGCGCGTCCGGAGGATTTCGGCGGCTGGGGTCAGGCTTCAGGCAAGTATCACCCGTGGAGAGACCCAGCGACTCATGCTCGCTTCAAACAAGACCTGAAAAAGGTGATTGATTTGACCTTGCGTGGCCGCGCACCTGCAGGCAAACAAAAGCCACTGGATACCGTTAGCGAAATCACCGCGCTGCCGCTACTGGCAACGACTGACCTGGCCGGGCAACCGGTTGAATCCTCCGCACTGACGGGACGTGTGGTGATCGTGGAGTTCTGGGCAACGTGGTGCGGGCCATGCCGTTCGACGCTGGGCTGGCTGGGCGAAGTCAAACAGCGTTATGGCCAGCAGGTGGAAGTCGTAACCGTGGCGGTTGAATCGGAAGAGGCGGAAATCCGCAAGCAGCTTGCGACGCTCAAGAATCCATTGCGCGTCGTTCTGGGCACCGAAAGCCTGGCGGCATCCTTCGGCGGAATCAACAGCGTGCCAACGATGTTCGTCTTTGATCGTCAAGGCAAAACCGCGCAGATCTTTTACGGCGCACCTGAAGACTTGCATCAGAAAGCGGAAAGGGTCTTGCGCTCACTGCTGAAATAACCGGGAGGCTGACGAGCGAACATACCAGCAGGAGTTGCGCTTGCGGGAGTGCTTTTGTATCGCAAGTCTTACTGTGAATCATCCAGGTGGAGCTTTAATCCCAACTTTTTGATTCGGCTGCGAAGCGTGGAAGGTGGTACGCCAAGAATTGCCGCCGCTCCACGCGGTCCTGAAATTCGGCCTTTGGTGTGGTCAAGCACCATTTGGATGTGAGCCTGTTCATTTTCTGTCAGCGACACCAGCCGCATTGGGCTGGAATCGAAGCCCTTGTCAGGCAGGGGCGAAACGGCCAGTTGGTTACTGATAGGCGGTTCCACACAGAGCGCTGGCGGGACAATTTTCAAGACCTCACCGTGCGTAGACAAAACAGCACGCTCGACCAGATGTTCAAGCTCTCGAACATTTCCGGGCCAGTGATATTGCTCAAGCGCCTGGAGCGATTGTTTGTTGATTGACGTGATCGAACGGTTGAACCGCGCATTGTATTTGTCAACAAAGTGCCGCACGAGCAGCGGAATATCCGCCAGCCGCTGGCGCAGAGGTGCCAGCGTGATCGGAAAAACGTTGAGGCGATAAAACAAATCGTCGCGAAATTTTCGCTCGTTGACCAATTGCTCCAGCGGTTGATTGGTCGCCGCGATGATGCGCACCTTGACGCGGACGCTTTTCGTGCTGCCCAGCCGTTCAAACACGCCAGTCTGCAACACGCGTAAAAACCGCCCTTGGATTTCCAGCGGCACTTCGCCAATTTCATCCAGAAAGATGGTCCCCTCGTCAGCCAGTTCAAAGCGTCCAGGCTTGCGCAATTGCGCGCCCGTGAAGGCGCCCTTTTCGTAACCGAACAGCTCGCTTTCGATCAAGGAAGGCGGCAGCGCAGCGCAGTTGACGATGACGAAGGGTCCTCGGCTGCGCAAACTGTGCTGATGAATGGCATAAGCCAGCAACTCCTTCCCCGTTCCGGTTTCCCCCCGCAGCAGAACGGTTGCGTCCGTGGGAGCAACATTTAACGCATCTTCCAGCATTTGCTGAAACACGGGACTTGCCCCGATCAATTCGCCTGCCGGTTCAGTTTCATCGGGCAGATGATCCTGATAGTTGAATAACTGAATTGCCTGATGCGTGCGCTCACTTCGCGCAGATGGTTGAAGGCTGATCGGCGATTGCGCCCATGGAGCGTTTTGCAAAAAGCTTTGCATCTCCGCCGAAGAAATTTCCAGCTTCCCCGCGGAATTGATCACATCTTCCAGATCAACGTCATACCAATTCCGTTTGCGTTGATCGCAGAGGCCCGCCACATTCAAACAGTCAATTTTCTGTTTGACCTGCGCGGCGAAAAAGATCGAATCCAGGCTCTCGTTGCGCTGCAGAATTTGGCTTAAGCGTTCGGCGTCGGCGGCAAAATCCCGATGATCAATGGCTAGAAAACGTTGCGCCAGATGATTGCGTCCCAGCCTGCGCGCCATTTCGCAGTAACTGGACGCCGCAAAGTAGACCATGGAAAGCGAGGCGAAGAGTTCAAACCGTGGGAAGGCTGCATAACAACCCGCGATGAAGCTGGCGGTGTGGTCGGCTTCCATCAGTGTCAAGCGTCCATAATCGCACAGCCGTTCATTCAGTTCCTGATCTCCCAGATTCTCTTCCAGCAAACGGCCCAGTCGCTCGACGCCTAATGCAGTCATCGCCATTCCCGCACCGAACAATGGATCAACAAAAGCGGCAGCGGATGGCAGCATCGCCCAGCCTTCCCCGGCAGCCATCTCTGAACGGTAGGCCAGGCGCGGCAGCCAAGTGAATTCGCGAATGGCCCTGGCGTCGGCAAACTGCGCGGCGATGGAAGGAAACTGCGCCAGAAACCGCTGCCAGGCGGCTTCGCCTTCCGAAAGATTCAATTCGTTTGCCAACTCTTCCGTAACTGCGATTCCGGCGCTGGTCACGCCGTTGTTGAATCGCAGCAACCACATCCAGCCGCCTTCAAACACGTGATGCACGGCGGCATCATCTAGCGGGTACGGCGGAGCGGCCTTGATTTCGTAATCCGGCATTTCGTCGCAGCGAGGAACGCCAATAAAGTGCGAATAAAGCGCCTGTGTCGCTGGAAAATTTGCGAATGGTTTTTCTGCAATGCCGAACGCGCGGCTCAGAAATCCGCGCGAACCGCTGGCATCTACAACCATTCGAGCTCGCAGATTTACTGCCTGCCCGCGCCGCTCTCCGCGAAGCTTTGCGCCGCTGCCGTTCCCCAATTCGATGTCAAGTAATTCCGTTTGATCCAGATAATCCGTGCCGCAGGCAATGGCTTCCTGCAACAGGAAATAATCCACATCGGAGCGCATCCAGTGCGTATCCGCCGCATCGTTGTTCGGACAGCCAGCGACCAGCAATTGATTGGAATGATCCGGCAAAGCCCGATATGCCAGCCCGCGTTCGTGTTTGAAGTAAGTGGACCCGCGTTTCAGCCCGCTAACCAATTGCGGATAGGTTCGCTGCCATTCTCCCCAGGTGGTCAGTGGCTTCAGGCGAGGCAAATCATATCGGTTGGCGATTTGTTCAACGACCAGGTTCAGTAATGGCGAGGTCGCTTCGCCAATGGCAAAGCGGGGATGTGCCGTACGGTCAATCAACAAAACAGACCGTCCAGTTCGCCGCGCAATCATCGCCAGCAATGAACCGGAAAATCCTGAGCCAATGATGGCAAGGTCGAAATCGTTTCTCATTGAGCGCCAAGTAAGTCAGACAAGTGACAGGAATATCGAGTTGAAGTTGATTCGTCACAAAAAATACTCGACTTCGCAAAATGATTCAAATTTTGCATCGCGATTGGCTCGCGACATTTCAGCAAAGACGCGATATTTCGCGACTTTTCGCGCCATATCGCTACCAACTTCGATGTCGTTGGAAACATAAAGTTACCGCTAGACATAAGCTTACTCGTTTTTTTTGAAGGGGTTAGCAGAATTTGTAATAGCGAATGCTCGTTTCGGCTAGGTATTTGCTTGGCAACTACCGATCAAACTTATCTTCAATCAAAAGACAAATACAAATCAGAACCTCTCCACGAGGATTTCAAGTCGCAGGCTTTGCTGGGAAGAAGATCCGTAACCCAATCAGGTATAAAAGGAAGAATTTTCATGGCCATTGAACAAGAAACCGTTTCAACCCAGAAAACGCTGGATCAATTGCTTTCGAAACTAAACGCCGTCCTCGAAAATCAGGACACGATCAAAGAGAACCAAAAGATCATCCAATCCAATCAGGAAAAGCTGGACTCTTTGCTGGTCAACCAGGAAACCATTCAGAGTAATCAAGCAAAAATTCTGGCCAATCAAGCAGAAATCATAACGTTGATGGCGCAGTAAACCCTTTCCTCACAATCAGTTTTCAACAAGGAGTCCTCTGATAATGCATAGAGTTTTTCTGGCAGCGGTGACGCTCGCCTTATTGTCGTGCTTTGTCTTGATCGCTACTGCGCAACAGGCTGCGACGGCGACGTTAACCGGGCGCGTGACTGACCCCAGCGGCGCAGTTGTTGTGGGGGTGAAGATCATTGCCACACAAAAAACAACCGGCGCAAAACGTGAGACTGTCACGAACGGAGAGGGGCTTTATGTGCTGACCAACCTCGCTCCAGGTGACTATGGTTTGCGCGCTGAGCAGACCGGGTTCAAAAATATGGTGTTCTCCGAACTGATCCTACAGGTTGGGCAAACTCTGCAAAGGAATATTCAACTGGAAGTTGGACAGCTTAACACTGATACAACGGAACTCTTTGGCGACTCGGCGCTGGTTAACACCAATTCCGGAGTCATTGATGGCTCAATCAAACCGCGAGAAATTGCGAGCCTCCCGCTTAACGGTCGCAACTTCCTGGAACTCGCGCTGCTGATTCCCGGCAACACGCCTGCGCCGAACTTCGATCCAACAAAAACCAACAGCATCATCATTTCTTCGGCTGGACAGCTTGGACGCGGCGGCAACGTTACGATTGATGGGACAGACAACAACGACGATGCCGTGGGCGGCCCGCTGATCAATATCTCTCAAGACGCGGTGCAGGAATTCCAGATTGCGACCAATCGTTATTCCGCCGAGCTTGGACGTTCCAGTTCTTCCGTCATCAACGTCGTGACCAAATCCGGCACGAACGACCTGCACGGCTCTTTTTCCTTCTTTGAACGTGACCGGCGTTTACAAGGATTGCCTGCCACATACGACAGAAGCAGTAACCAAAAGCCGCCTTTCGATCGGCAACAATATTCGGGGACACTGGGCGGTCCGTTGAAGAAAGAAACAGCCTGGTGGTTTGGCGCGTTTGAGTATCGCAATCAAGATGGCGCAGTACTGGTTGGCCAGCGGGATGTGGCTGCGCGGCAGATTCGCCGGAGTTTCGCACCCGCACCGCTGAATGATTTGCTGGGACTGGCGCGCGGCGATTGGAAAGCTTCAGACAGCGACATTCTCAGCTTCCGCTACGCCATCGAACGGCTGGATGCCATTGACGCCACAAAGCTGGATCGCGCTATCGGGTCGGCTTCGCAGCGGCAAAACCTGAAAAACAATCATCAAGCCTTTCTGACAAACTGGACGCACCTGATTTCTGCGACCACCGTCAACAGCTTCAATTTCAGCATCAACAATTTCAAAAACACGACTAACCCGTTGTCTGTTGGCCCGCAACTGACTTTCCCCTCAATTCAGGATGGCGTTTCTTTTCGCGTGCCGCAGGGAACAAAAGTCAATCGTCTGCAATTTTCCGATGCGCTGTCGCTGGTTCGCGGCGCGCACACCTTGAAATTTGGCGGCGATTTTCAGCGCGTAGATTCCCTATTCGATCTGGGCGTCTTCCAACAAGGCCGCATTGAGCTAGTGCAGGATTTTGCGCAAGCCGATTTCAACGGCGATGGACGGATTGATGATGGCGATTTGCTCTTCGCCGTCACGCTGCGAAGCTCGAAACCAACACAGGCGTTGCTGATTGACAATGCTGACAACAATCACATCGCTCTGTTTGCGCAGGATGATTGGCGCGCGAGCCGAAGCCTGACGCTTAATTTTGGATTGCGGTACGAACTGGATACAAATGTTAACAACATTGATGGATATGCCAATCGCAATCCAATTGTGCAGTCGTACTATCGCGGCGACCGCAAACGCGACAAGAATAATTTCGCGCCGCGAATCGGTTTCAACTGGGCGACGAAGGATGGCAAGACGAGCATTCACGGCGGATATGGAATCTATTACGACCGCATCACGCTGGAGATCATTTCGCTGGAACGCGGCCTGGACGGGCGGGCGCTGGCGATTGAAGTCCGCGCTGGCAACGCGCTGACCGATCCGACGGGCGCTCCGATCTTCATCAATCCGGCAACGGGAAGGTTTCAGCCTTTTGCGCCAACGCTCAGCAATCCGTTCACCGGTTTCATCCTGCCGGGTGCGGGCGCTTCCGGAATCAACATCATTGATA
>CAZXHW010000091.1:0-14456 GCA_964639915.1 uncultured Heliomicrobium sp. | reverse complement strand
GCAGCGGCTTCTGTCGAACCGATTGTCGAGATGCAATCCGATGTAGAAGTTCTTTCGCTGAATCCGCCAGCCGTTGAAGTGGCGGACAATGAATCGCCAGCAGAAAGTGAACCGGTGGAAGAGTTGAAAGATTCCAGCGCCAAAGTTCGCGGGCGTTCGCGCAAAGGTGAAATGGCGACTCGTCGTGGGGGGCGTGGCCGTCGCCGCACTTACCGCACTCGAACCACAACAGACGCGACGGCTGATGCCGAAGATCAGAACGACGATCAAGACGACGATAACGGCGAACCGGAATTGGCTCCTGCGCCAGCGCCATCTCCGGCGCCCGCTTTGGCATTGCGTTCAAATGACAGAGGCTCAGATCGTTATTCTTCACATCAACGTCCAGTGATTTCTGATTTGCTGCGCGAAGGCCAGGAAATCATTGTCCAAATCGCCAAAGAACCGATCGGCCAGAAAGGCGCGCGCATTACTTCGCATGTGGCTTTGCCGGGTCGTTACATCGTTTACATGCCTACGGTCGAGCACATTGGCGTTTCCCGTAAAATCGGAACAGATGAAGAGCGCCAGCGATTGCGCCGCACGTTGCATCAAATGCGCGCCGAAGCCGGAGCGCCAGGCGGATTCATTGTTCGGACAGCGGCCAGCGGTTGCACGACCGAAGAATTGCGCGAAGACATGCATTATCTGATTCGCACCTGGACCGACATTCGCCGCCGATCCGAAAAAGCCAAATCCCCAGCCATCGCTCACCGCGATCTGGATCTGGTGCAGCGAATTTTGCGCGATCAATTGTCTCAGGATTACACTGCCATTCGCGTGGATAACGAATTGGAGTACGAACGGATTGTTGATTTCGTCAATCGCTTTGCGCCGAAGTTAGTCAATCGCGTCAAGCTTTACACCAAAGACACGCCGATTCTGGACGCTTACGGAGTGCAGCCGGAAATTGATAAAGCCGTCAAACCACGCGTCTGGCTGAAATCCGGCGGGTACATTGTTATCAACCAGACCGAGGCTTTGGTGGCCATTGACGTCAATACTGGCAAGTTCGTCGGCAAGTCGAACCGGCTGGAAGACACCATTGTCAAAACCAACCTGGAAGCCGCAAAAGAAATTGTTCGCCAAATTCGATTGCGCGATCTGGGCGGCATCATCGTGCTGGATTTCATTGATATGGAAGAGCGCCGCAATCGTCAGAAAGTGATGCAGGCGCTGGAACAGGAAATTCGCAGTGATCGTTCACCGTCCAAGATTTTGCAGTTTAACGATTTTGGCTTGGTGGCTGTGACGCGCAAACGAGTGAAACAATCGCTTGAGCGCACCCTTTGCACCCCGTGCAGTTATTGCAGCGGCGGCGGCATGATCAAGAGCGCCCAGACGATTTGTTACGAAATTCTGGCCGAAGCCCGACGCATTGCCAAGGATATTGACGACACCAACGAAGTCATTCTTCGCGTCAATCCGGAAGTGGCAAAAGCTTTACGTGGCGTGGAGCGCGATGTGCTGGTCGAAATAGAAGCCTATCTGGGCGGCGTTGTTTCGATTAAGAGTGATCCGACTGTTCATCAAGAACAATTCGACATCGCATTGGCCTAGTTCCGACCTCAATCAATTTCACCTATTCAAAGGCAGGAAACATTCAACTGTTTCCTGCCTTTTTGACAGGCCGCCTCCCGCCTAGATTTTCCCTCCAGCAAAACAACGACACTTCTGCTCAAAGCAACGCAGAACGCTGAAGCCTGTCTCCTGGTTCAACATCCCGATTGTTTGGTGTGCAAGGATTACAAGCTCTCAGGCCACTCAAGGCTCTGTTGCCTTTACTGTCGCAATTCAACAAAAACGATGGAACAGGTTTCGCGCACGGAAAGGTTTCCACACGGAATTGGAAAGAAGTGCCGGAAAGGAAAATAAAGTTGAATTTGCTGCGCGGAAGTGGGTTCAGATGAGCGGTAAGTATAGAAATCGAAATTATGATTCAAAAAAATGTACGAGAGGGAACTAATTCTTATGCTAAATGAAGCATATACAAGAACTCAGATACACGAATTTTGCTTGGCATATGCGTTGCCTAATCAGCCACTGCTCTTCGTTGTAACTACAAGATAACGACTTCCAAACAAATTGAAAACTGAATAGTCCCAATACACTAGTTCAGTTTCAGGGGAGTTCATCAACGGTCTTACAGACCAAAAATTTAATAGGGAATAACAATGAAAAAACTGCTTTCTGCATTCTTTCTGCTTTGTGTGGGCCTAGCGCCTGCGTTTTCACAAAGCAATACGGGGCGCTTGGTTGGCACCATCTCAAGCCCGGATGGTGTTGTTGCTGGCGCGACAATTACAATTACTGATAGTCAGACCCGCAAGGAGAGGACTCTCACGTCTTCTGCGGACGGAACATTTGCCTTGCCTCAATTGGAAGTCGGAACTTATACAGTCAAAGTCAGCACTACTGGGTTTAAGACTTACGCTGCAAATGATGTGAAAATTGATGTGGGACGCGAATACTCACTCAATATCACGTTGGAAGTCGGCTCAGTTCAAGAGTCCGTGACTGTAACAGCGGGAGCGGATGTCGTGAACTCAACGACCGGTGAATTAAGCAACACGGTCAGTTCACGGCAAATTTTGGAGCTTCCCCTAAATGGACGGAACCCGCTTTCGCTGGCAGGCCTGCAGCCAGGAGCCGCTCCGAACCGCGGTAACGGCAGCGACATCATCAACGGTGGCCGCACCTCTTCAACGAACTTCGTTCGTGACGGAATCAACGTCCAGGACATTTTTATTCGCAATGGTTTTGTGCCCGACACGCCGACTGTAGATAACACGGGTGAATTTACGGTTGTGACGCAAAACGCCGGAGCGGAAATCGGTTATGGCTCTTCGCAAATTCAGCTTGTGACACCGCGTGGTGGCAAGGATTTTCACGGAGCGCTTTGGCTTTACAACCGCAACTCTAAATTCACTGCCAATAACTTTTTCAGCAATGCTGCTGGAGAGTATGTCGCGACTGATGCCGCTGTGATTCAAGGCCGCGCGCGAGTTGGTGACGACCGTCAACCACGCGCTTTCCTCAACCGCAATCAATTTGGCGGTAAGGTAAGTGGCCCGATGCCTCTGCCTCGCTTTGGTGAAGGCGGGTCACCGACGATCAAAGATAAAGCATTTTTCTTTTTCTCTTACGAGAAATACATCCTGCGCCAGCAAACTTCTAAAACAACGACCATCTTTTTGCCGAACGCGCGCAACGGAATCTTCTCCTACCGTCCGACGGGCACACCTGCCGCCGGTCAGTGCATCACCTTCTCAAATGGGGTTTGTACTGTGAACGTTCTTAGCGGAGCCGGTTTGACAGGCGCTATTCCCGCAAGTTCGCAGGGAATCCTGCCGCTTGATCAATTGATTCAAAGCCGGTTTATCAGTTTGGTACCAACTGTTGGTAACCGTGCTGATCTGGGCGATGGGCTGAACACGACGGGCTTTGCCTTTAATCAATCCGACCCTGAGGATCGTAAAGAATTTACTTCGCGCGTTGACGTGCAGGTAAATGAAAAGAATTCGGTCCGAGGTGTCTACCGCTTCAACCGGACGGTTGACGCGCGCACGGATATTGACGGCAGCTTTAACCAAACCGCTCTGGCCAACACAAACTCACCTGTTAAGTTTGGTTCGTTTGGCTGGGTAACGACCGCCAACCGATTCACGAATGACGTGATCGGCGGATTTCAATTGGCAGACGTTGCGTTTATTAACAATGTGCTGCCGACGCAACCCTTCCTGTTAAATGGTTTGGGCTTGGTCACAAATCCCGAAGTGAATTTCCGCGACCAGGGTCGCGATACTCGCACGATCACGATTGGCGATAACGCGAATTTGATTTCCGGGCAGCATTCGATCCGTTTCGGTGGTGATATGCAACGGTTCAAAGTGCGCGCCTTCAACCAGGCCAGTGTTGGCATCCCGACATTTGCCCTTGCCGGTACCGGAAACGCGAATACACCGCGTTTACCAGCGAGCTTGTTCCCAGGCGGAATCAGCCTGGCAGATCAAAACAATGCCGATGCTCTTCGGTATCTGATGGGCGGTATTGTCGGCTCAGGCTCGATTGCCGCAAATGTGACCAGTCGAAATGCAACAGGCTATACGCCGGGCGCAGCGCTGGATCGCAATCTGGCTTACAACACCTATTCTCTGTATGCGGGTGATCAATGGCGCATCAAGCCGCAGTTCACTTTGAATTATGGCGTGCGTTGGGAGTATTACACGCCGCTGAAAACTCTGGACGGATTGTATCTGGAACCGGTGTTGAGCCAGGATGCTGTTGGAAGCGTTCTTAGCCCGACTGGCACCTATGATTTTGTCGGACGCAACTCTGGCAAAGCGGGCGAATTCGTTAAACCGGATAAAGATAACTTCAGTCCGAATGTCAGCTTCGCGTATACGCCGAACTTCAAGAACAAGTTGTTGGGTTCCACGTTCGGTGATGGACGCACAGTAATCCGTGGTGGCTTCCGTTTGGGCTACGTCAACGACGAATATATTCGTTCAATTGATAATGCCGTTGGTCAGAACGCAGGCCTTTCAGTAACGGCAGCCGCTGTGCAAAACATCAACGGTGTTGATACGGCTTCGTTGAACGCGCGTTTCAATGCGCTGCCGACGATCAACCCTCCGCCGTTTACGGCAATTCCGCGCACATTTGCCCAGAACAACACTGCCGCATTCAGCTTGTTCGGAACTGTTTTCGGGGTGGATCCGAATCTCCAGGTTTCACGTCAATACGAATACAATTTCGGTATTCAGCGTGAAATCGGCTTCCAGACAGCACTCGAAGTTCGCTATGTTGGCGCTTTCAGCAATCAATTGGCCCGAACCATTGATTACAACCAGATTGATATTCGTAACAATGGCTTCCTTGCGGATTTCAACCGCGCGCTGCAAAACCGCGCCGTTTCTGGGAACATTGCGGGGAACGCAGCTTGTCTGGCGGCAGGTACTTGTCAGGCGCTAACTGTTATTCCAAATTTGGCTGCTGCTGGTCAAAACACAGTTGCAAGCCAGGTGACATTGGGCACACCCGCCGATACGGCGCTGTCCTTGGTGCAGGCTGGCACAACCGGAACGGTTAAATTCCTGCCAAACCCAAGTTCGGGCGTCGTCAACCTGGTGGTTAATGCAGGCCGTATGCGCTACAACGCACTGCAAACAGAATTGCGTCGCCGTTTTGCGGCGGGGCTTTATTTCCAGGCGAACTATACATTCCAAAAGATTCTGACTGACGTGTCTGATGATGGTATCAACCAGACTCGCGTCGCTCCTTACCTGGACAACCAGAATCCGCGGCTGGATTACGCGCGCGCGTCTTATGACACGGCGCAGTTTTTCAACTTCAACGGAATCTATGAACTACCAATTGGTAAAGGCAAATATTTCCTGAATCATGGTGGTCTGGTAGATCAGATTTTGGGTGGCTGGCAATTGACATCCATCCTGCAAATCTCAACGGGTGCGCCGCTTTCCTTCCTGGATGCGCGCGGTACGCTTAATCGTGCAGGCCGCTCTGCCAACCAAACAGCGAATTCCTCACTGACCAAAGAGCAAATTAAAGACTTGATTGGCTACCGCAATACGCCACAAGGTCTTTACTACATTGATCCGTCAGTGATTTCTTCAACCACTGGCCGTGCGGCGAATGGCTTTGGTTCAACGCCGTTTTCCGGTCAGGTCTTTTTCAACGTGAACCCAGGACAAACTGGTAACGTGGAAAGACTCTTCATCAACGGACCGCGGTTCTGGAATTGGGACGCTTCGATCATGAAGAACTTCCGTATTACGGAAACGGCTCGCTTCCAATTCCGCGCAGAAGCTTTCAACGTGACGAATTCAACACGATTCGGCTCGCCAAGCCTCAATATCAATAGTGCCACCTTCGGCAGACTGACGAGTGCGGGAGCACCCCGTGTAATTCAGTTTGTCGGACGCTTCGAATTCTAATTCGTCGCTAAAACGGAAAAGCACTTTCAAGGGAGCAGCCAAAAGCTGCTCCCTTTGTTTTATGAGCCCAACAAGATGCATTCAACAGATAAAAAACCATCTTGACGGGCCTAACTCTATATGAGTTTTGTTGTCGGAGGGCTGAATGGAGATTAGAGCCGCCCATCTAACGAAGCTGCTGCTAAGTATCGCCGGGGCGCTGCTCACTGAACGCACTGAAACGGTGAGGCATCGGAGCGATTTAGCCGGATATTTTCTGTTGTCATTTTCAAATTTGCATTCCCCACTTGAATGGGTAGGACCGAATTAGATCAGAAACGACAGTGAAGCAGTATTCAGTTTTTTGCCCAAACTGAATACTGCTTCATCAACTATTGTTCTTCTCTGACTGCCTTGGTTTTCAGGGGCAGTTTATTTTCCTCGACCGTGTAGTCGGCAGAGACTTCAAATAGCGCGCGGTCAGGTTCGCTACGCTTCAGATTGGTCAGGCGATAAGTCGTTTCGCCGCTGCGTGGGTCCTGGCTTTTGGTCAGCACCATCAATTGTAATTCGGGTGAATACCAGGTTTCTTCCACGATTTCGATTGGCAGGACGTTGCCAATTTCGCCTGCGGGAATGGTATAGGTGGAGCGAGTTCCCACCACCTCAACGCCTTCAATCACTTGCTTGCCGAGGTTTTCTATTTTTTTTCGTGGATCGCCACTGATGCCTGCTTGCAGTTCCCACGGTTTGGATTCTTTCGACGGGATGATCTGTGGTCCTGACCCACTCGGCGCAGGTTTTGTTCCCATCTTTTCCTTTAACCCTTCAAACTCGGCTTGCGTAACAGTCTTCCCGTTGACTTTAAAGTTCTCGTGCCACTCGACTGTCGCCTGCTTTTTCAGCGCATAAACATTTTTGTGCGCGGTGCGTGTGTTTGGGTCCAGGCTGAAGCTTACACCTGCTACCGGATCATTGATGGTAATAAGTTGCTTCACCTCACCCTCCGCCGTCCACTTGCCAATGGTTCCCAGCGTCTGTTCGGTGCGTGTGCGCCCTTCGCTGTCGCGGTACATCTTCGACTCGTTTTTGCGAACGATCTGATTGCCATCGCTGAGCGTTTGCACCCTTTCGGTCGTTGCTGTCGCCGAATAAGGCGCGCCTTTTATCAGGTTGCCGAAGGCAGGCTTGGATGCCAGGACCTTAAACGTGGGGTCGCCGGGAACCTTGGATTCCTCCGGTCTGGGTTTCTTTTCCTGAGCGAAGGAGATCAGGCTGAGTACGCCAAGCAAGCTGCTGATCATCAAAAATCTGATTAACTTCCTGTTCATAACGTTCTCCTGTTTATGATCGAATCAGTTAGCGAATGAACCGGATGGCGCGCGCCAATCCATCATCGCCTAATGCCACATCGGCTTTGATTGTTGTCCCGGCTGTTTCAAGCGGAACCGGCAAACCAACTTCGCCCAGCGCCGTACGGGGCAATTCCACTCGCACCACCTGCATATTTTCCACCGCCGCAAGGTCTTCGCCTTCGCGCAGCGCGAAAAACTGCGTGACGACTTCAGCTTCTTCTGAAGCGTCGCCGATCACACTGTGCCGCACGCGATGACGTGTGCGTGGGTGCTGTTGCGCAAGTTCCGGCTGGTGTTCTGGCGTAGGCGGCAATGACGGCAGCAAGTCCGGCGTAACTGAAAGCTTAGGCTTTTCGTTGTGTGCCTGTTGTGGCTGCTTAATTGAATGTGTTCCCAGCAAAGTCCAACTCAAAATGCCTACCACCACCACCGCCACCGCCACCCATCCGAATCGCCAGAACAACTGCGTCCACGCAAATTTCGACGCAGCTTTTTCGGCCAGTGCGGATTCAATCCGCGCACGCAAACGCGTTGTAGGAGCCGCATCCGGCAATTCGGCTGCAAATGTGTTACTGAGCACCGCGAACGCCTGTTCCATTCCCTGCGCCGCTGCCGCGCAATGTGAACACTCGGCCAGATGACCGCTCACCGCTTCGCCAGCTTCCGGCGTCAATTCACCATCCAAATACGCCTGCAAGTTTTCATCCTTCAGACAAGACATCATGATTTTCCTACTTTCCCGAATGCGCGGATGAATTCGCGCCGCGCTCTTGCCAGCAAGCCGCCGACACTGGCCTCATTGATTTCCATCGCCACAGCGATTTCCTTGTATGACAAACCTTCGTTTCGAAGCAGCAAGCTATTGCGCAGCGGTTCTTTGAGCTTCGCCAGCGCCCGCCGCGCTTCGGTAACTTCAGCTTGGCGCTGCAAGGCTTCGTCGGGTGCGCCGGTTTTTGCGACTTGCAATGAATGTGTGGCGAAAGATTCATCGCGGGATTGCGCGCGGTTACGACCTCGCAACATATTGCGCGCGACATTCGCGGTTACCCGCAACAACCATGCTCGCAACAATCCATCACGCTGGGCAGCATCCAGGTTTTGATACAAACGGACAAAAACTTCCTGCACGACATCTTCGGCCAGCCCCGCATCCCGCGTCAGCGCTGCCGCATAGCGATACAGCAGACGATGATGTGTCGCGAATGCCTGCTCAAAACTGAGCCGCGCAGCCGCGTCTGGTTTTGCGGTCGCATCCGACTGCCAATCGGTCAAGCTAATGTCCACTCCGTTCATCATGGTTTCATGCGCTAGAACACCGCCGACCGGCAGTTTGTGACGAAAAATATTTACGGTTACTCAGGTCGGGTTTAAGGGAGATGTCTAATTGCGAATTGGCAGGTAATGGGAAACTTTGCTTCAGACTGAAGGATTGTAGTTGTTGTGTGGGTATAACAGCCACGCTTACGCGATTCAATTCGCTTACTGCAACTTCTGCCGTATTCACTCAACCATTCGCGTGACGCCAGCGATGGAAGCGGGCTTGACTGATCACGTTTTGAGTCTCTCCGAATTGCTTGCCAATTGAACGGCGCGCCAAGATAATCCCGCGCTGTGAGCGCTTAGAAAAATAAACTGCACTTTGCGCCGCTTCCTTCTGAAGTAGCGGTTTGTTTCGTCAACCATGCATAACCATCAAAGGAGGTTACGATGCCTACAAGAATGAAATCCTTGACTCTGGCCGTTGTTGGCATATTGGCGCTGTCAATCTTCCTCTTAGATCACGCTCCATCAGCTAAAGCATCTTTCAAATCCAAGACCTCGTCTTCGCGCCCAAACCCTCTTCTTCCTGTTGAAGAGAGGACTTACAAGCTTGTTGAGAGGTCCTTTCCAGACGTGATAGAGATTGTGGAAGTAAAGAACCTGCAAGCAGCGGACTTTCCACTCTCGATGGAAATCGTCTTTAAGAACTTGTCTGCTAGAAATGTCTATGGTCTGAGCATGCGGGTAAGTTTTCTCGATGCCAAAGTGCAAGGCTTGCCTCTTGGTTCGCTTGCTTTTTACGGGGTGGAGAGGCTGCTGTATAAGGACAACAATAGGGCAAAACCCGATGCGAGTTTCATTGCGCCGGGAGAGACGGGAATTATAAAAATGGAGCGGGGCACAGCCTCTGATTATGCAAAAGCCATAGAGAAGGGAGACCTACCGCTTGCCGAAACATATAAGCTCGAATTCATGTTCCAAGTGTTAGATTTTGGGGACGGCACAGGCTATATTCTCAATAAACCTTATTCAGGAAAAAAAATATCAGAGCTACAAAAGGGATTAAACAAGACACAGCCCCGTCTGATAGGCGTTGGCGGGAACGTCTGAGCGCAATCGGAAACGATGCGGCGAATGCCGAAAGCCAGCAACACAACTTTAGCTTGTTAAGGTTGATCAGCCTTCGGTTCTGCCAATAACGATTAAGCCAATTGAGATCGGACCAGCTTTAGTCGTCAGTTTAGTTTCCAAAATGACGTGTTCGTGCTCATTCTTAACGATTTTCGGCAATTCTTTATCCGCAGAAGTCGCAATTCCGAAAAACCACGGCGACGGATGCCCAGCGCCTGCCGCTGCACGACTGAGTTTGAGCATATCTTCCATTTTCATTGTTGCGTTCGGGTCTTTGTCGTCGGCTGCCGGGCAAATCAAAAAGAAATCGCGCGCAGGCGAAACTCCCAAGTGATTTCCATCCTGCAAAATTAATGCGTATCGCAATGTGTAAAAACCGGCTTTGATGCCCTGGCCGCGAAAATCCGAAGTGTTGGCAGGGAAGTTGATGACGCCAACCAAAGTCCCTTCGGCAATCTGGCCGAAACTGGCTCCGGGAATATCGGCTTTGCTGGTGGGAACTTCTTTGCGAAACCAGATGTCGCAAACGGTTTTGCCTTTGCCATCGGTAACGCGCAGCCCTTTGTCTTCCAGCGCGCCGCGCACAGCTTCAGTGACCGCTGCGTCTTTCAACGCGGCAATGGATTCAACTTTGTAGTCTTGGGCAAATGCCAGGGGAGCGAAAACAAATAGCAGAAGAAAAGCAAACAACTGCTTTACCATCCAAACTCCTTCTCAAATCGAAAATAGACAGGATTTTTAGGACGTTTCAGGATGAAAAACAATCCTGAAAAATCCTGTTAATCCTGTCCACTTTGGTTTCAGGTAATCTTATTTGGCAAAATGGCCAACGAAGGCGCTGCGTTTTTCACGCAACGACCAGCTTACGCCCAGACCTTCGCCTTTGAATTGATCCAGCGATGCGACTGCAGGCATCGTGTGCGTGGTGGGCGTCAGCGGCGGATAGTACGTCTGTTCGTGGCCGCAAATCTTGTCGCGCTGTGTGAACTGGCGCGTTTCGATATTGGCGATTTCACCCGCATGCAGTTGACCGCCAGACGGATGCTCGCCCGTAAATTCCAGCGAAATGCTGATCGGCGCTGTTTCGGTGCGAATGACGTTTTTCAGCAGTTCGCCACCCATTTCCTGCGCAAACGATTTCAGCGCGGTTTGCTGTTCAGGGGTAGCCTTTTCGTCAAAAATCAAAATCGCTTTTGCCGGGAATGGATTTTCATAGGGGCTGCCCAAAGTGCCAGAAGCTTTGGCCACGCCGACGACGCTCAAACCATCTAGTTTGACGCCATTCCATTCGCCTTTCGACACGCGCCAACCAACGATGGCTTGATCGCCCATCAAATTGACTTCGGCCATTGCAAAACAATGACCCGTCCAAACGTCGGCGTTTCGCGTTTCAATGTATTCACCGTAAATCTGCTGCGCGTTGGCTGATGAAGCCAACAAGGCCGCAAAGCAAATCGAAAGAATCAAACTAAGTTTGCGCATCGTTACTACCCTCCAAAGTAGCGCAGGTTTTTTCAACCTGCGCTGTGTTTCATTTGCTGAGCCGTGGTTATTAGCCAGGCATCTCAATAGAAAATTCGAGCAGGTTGGAAAACCTGCTCTACGTAAATCAGGCTACTGCGATTTCCTGGCAATGGCAACCGCGCTCACTGGCGTCGCAATTGCCGGGTTCGGCTAGTTGTCCATCCGGTCCCAAAGGCCCTTGTGTATGCAAACACCAGAAAACTCCGGTGTGCGTGTGATGCGGGTCATCTTCAGACCAAACGAACATGCTTTTCGTGCGCAGCGAAGCGCATAGATTCGGACGATTCGGATCTAGGTTGTGAAGTTCAGCCATTTCTACCTCCGAATGATGAATTCTGAAGGATGAATGATGATCAATCGCTTGCTTCATCATTCATCCTTCCTATTTCATCATTAGACTAAGCAGCCGCTTTCAGAAGCGCACGTTTGACGGCGACCTGAGCGAGTTGAATTTTGTATGCGTTCCGGCTCAGCGCCTTGGCATTGGCCACGGCAATTTTGCCGGCTTCGGCGGCGACATCTTCGTTGATTGTCTTGCCGACCAGGAATTTCGCCGCTTCGTCGGCATTCCACGGCACGGGCGCAACGTGACCCAACGCGACGCGAGCCAAAGATACTTTCTTCGCCGCGTCGAGTTTGATCGCCACAGAAGCTGCTGCCAACGGCCAATCCAATGCTTCGCGCTGGCGAACTTCGTACGTTGCACTGCGAACGCCAACTGTGGACGGAATGTTGATCGCCGTCACAATTTCGTTCGGAGCCAAAACGTTTTCGCGTTCGCCGGAAGATTTCGGCGTGACAAAAAACTTGTCCGCATCAACTTCGCGCGCGCCTTTCGGGCCGAAAACCGTGATTTTTGCTGCCATCGCAATCAGCGCCGGAGCGAGCGATGACGCGCTGACGAATTTCGCTTCGCCGTCGTTGCCCAGGATCGCGTGGTAGCGGTTGTCGCCATTTTCAACCAGCGGCTTGCCCGCTTCGTCACGTGGCAACAACCCAAATCCAGTGCGGTAATACCAGCAGCGCGGACGTTGGCAAAGATCGCCGCCGACAGTTCCCATATTGCGAATCTGAGGGCTGGTGATTTCTTTAGCGGCGTCTTCCAGTGCTTCGAAGCCTTTGCCAAGGCGGTCAATCATTTCTTCTAGCGAAGTCAACGCTCCAATGCGAGCGCCGCCAGCGCGGTTGAACGTGATGCCACGAAGTTCGGCAATGCCTTTGATATTGACCACTCGTTTCGGGGTGACGATGAAATCTTTCATCAGGCTGAGCAGATCGGTTCCGCCAGCGATGACTTCGGTTTCGCCCCATTGTTTGCCGAGCAGTTCAACGGCTTGTTCTTTTGTGGTTGGGCTTGCGTACTCAAAATTTTTCATTACGCCTTGCCTCCTTTCTTGGCCAATGCGGCCAAAACGCGATCCGGCGTCAAGGGGATGGAAGGCACGCGAACGCCGATGGCGTTAGCGACGGCGTTGGAAATTGCCGCTCCCGGTGAAACCGTAGGCGGTTCGCCAATGCCGATTACACCGCGTTCGTCATAACCCTTACCGGTCATCATATGAACTTTGAAATTGCCGATGTCGCGCAATCCGGCCAAACGGTAAAACTCCATGTTGGCGTTCAACATCTTGCCGGTTTGATCGTCCATCACGCGTTCTTCGTACAGCGCATACGTCACGCCCATAATCATTGCGCCGAACACCTGACTTTCGCAGGTCTTCATGTCAATGATCAGGCCGCAATCCTGCACCGCGACGAAGTTGTTCATTTTGACGACGCCGGTTTCGATGTCTACGGAAACGTTGGCCATTTGCACACCGCCGACACCGCCCGTGGTCAAGGTTTCCTTGCCAGGATTTTTGCCGCGCGTGGTTAGTGGTTGCGTACCGAGTTTCGCGCAAGCCTGTTTCCAGGTCATGGAGTTAGTCGGTTTGCCGATTTCCTGAATCTTCCCACCGGCAGCTTCCAGTTTGTCCGGCGTGGTGTTCATTGCCGGAGCGACTTTTTCCAGGATCGTGTTTAGCGCATCCACCGCTGCTCGGCGCGTCGAAGCGCTGATACCTCCGACTGTCGTTGAACCGCCGGAACCGCCAGAAACGGGGTAGCGGCTATCGCCGATGTGGATTTTTACTTGATCCAGTGGAATCGCGAATGTATCCGCCGCAACGATGGCCAATACTGTTCGCGTGCCTACGCCAAGGTCTTGCGTGCCCATTTTCACTTCAACCGTTCCGTCCGGATGAACTGTCAGGTCGCAATCGCTGGCGTGGCCGCCACCGCCCCAGGTGTGCAGCGACAGGCCAAGTCCGCGTTTGATAGTTTTGGTGCTTCCGACAGCGCCTTCGCCGCGAGGCCGCCAAAGTTTTTTCCATTCGATCAGTTCAGCGGCTTTGTTAAATTCGTCGCGGTAAACGTTTTGGCGAACACCCGCCAGCGGCAGGTTTTTCATGAACAGATCCAGCGGATCCATTCCCAGCTTCGCCGCCATATCTTCAAAAGCGGACATGGTAATCAAGCAGGCTTGCGGATGATTTGGCGCTCGCCAGGCTCTTTGCGGACCGGTGTTTGTCGGAATGACGGAAAACACTTCTTTGCGATCCGCAACCTTCAACACATAAGGAAGCTGATTGGCGAAACTGAAGTTGCCGACGCCGCCAGAACCCCAGGCTTGAGATTCCCACGCGGTAATGGTGCCGTCTTTTTTCGCACCAATTTTGACTTTGGCGTATGCAGATGGGCGAGTGCCAGCGACCATCAATTCGGCATCGCGTTCCAGCATTAGTTTGATCGGTTTGCCGCCGGCTTGTTTCGAAAGCTTGGCCGCTTCAACACCCCAGCGATCAACCGGGAATTTGCTGCCGAAACCGCCGCCGATGTGCTCCATCTTGATGCGGACGTTTCCGGCTGGAATTCCCAACGCTTGCGCGAACTGGCCGCCATTGGCCGAAACGGATTGCGTGGATTGATGAACCAGCAGGTTTTTGTCATCTTCCCACTCGGCAATCAGGCCGTGCGATTCCAGGCAGCAATGGGTGATGACATCGTTGCCGTACGTCTCTTCCAAAACAACGTCAGCTTCGGCAAAAGCCTTGGCCGGATCACCCGCAACATTTTCGCTGGGTTTGCGGCGGCTGGCTTCCGGGATCGCGTCCCAGTTATTTTCGTTGACCAGATGCGGCAGTTTTTCGTAAACGACCTTGATCGCGCGCAT
>CAZXHW010000090.1:0-14644 GCA_964639915.1 uncultured Heliomicrobium sp. | reverse complement strand
AGTCCCTACGGGCAACGCTTATCAAGCCTGGCTTGTGCGGCTTTTATCATCAATCAATACCCAGTATGCCAGCACACCCAAAATCAAGATTCCGCCGACAACCCCCAGCGCTATCGCAAACGATCCTGTGCGATGCGCAATCGTTCCAGTCAGCGCCGGAGCGATGATGCCGCCCAGATTGCCTCCGAAGTTTTGCAGCCCTGAAGCTGTGCCGACGATTTCTTTTTCGCAAACCGCCTGCGTCAGCGTCCAGGTGTTAGGCGTCGCCAAACCTAATCCTGCAACCGCAATCGTCAATAACCATACGGATGTGATCTTGTCCGCAACCAAACCGGCAGGAACAATCAAACAACAAATCAGCATTCCGGCGACGATAAAAAGTTTTCGGATGCGAGCTTCATTGCCGCCCCGACGCACCAGCCAATCGCTGGCCAAACCTGACAGAAGAATCACCACAGACATGGCGATATAAGGGAAGGATTGATAAACACCCCACTCAGTTTTGGTAAAACCGCGAATAGTCATTAAGTAATCGGGTATCCACAACGTGAACACAAACCACGCGTAATCGTAAGCAAAAAATCCGAGTGTCACGCCGAGTATGCTTTTGCGTTTCAGCAAGCCCATGCTTTCGATCAAAGAAACGCTTTTCTTTTTCGCCGCTGCGTTTTCTGCTGCAATGTTCGGTGATTCCCAATGCCGCAAAGTCAGCATCCATCCAGCAATCCAGATCAACGGCAGCAAGCCGGCGACGACAAAAAACAACCGCCAGTCATACCGGCTCAGAAAATACGCGCCGATCAAACCAATCGCTGCCTGTCCAAGCCGAACGCCAGTCAAATAAATTGCCGTTACCGTTCCGCGTTCTCCGTCACGAAACCAGTTGGCAACGGCACGCGCACTGGCCGGAAAGGCCATCGCTTGCCCAACACCGACGAGCGACCGAACGATGAGCAAACTCCACAACCCTTTGGCCGCGCCCGTCACCGCCGTCATCACGGACCAAAACAAAAATCCAAGCGAATACGACTGCCGCACGCCGACCCGGTCCGTCACGTTTCCCGCTGGAACCTGCAAAAAACAGTAAATCCACGAAAAAGCCGACAGCAACCAGCCTTTCTGCTCAGCGTTCAGGCTGAATTCTTTCGAGATAAACGGCAACGCGACGCTCAAGCTGTTGCGCTGGGCGTAGCTGAACACCATTCCACTGAACAGCAGAAACGTCAGCCACCAAAGACGCGGCGAGTTTTTCAGCGAAAGACGAGTTTCGGCGGAATCCATATTTACTTGTGCCTCTTTGATTTGGATTGGAAAAGCGGAAAAGCGAGCGCATCGTGCCACGCCCGTCGCGAGCTTGCAATTGCGGGACGGACGGCTTTTCATGCCGTTCTTTGTAGCGCAGGTTTTCCTACCTGCGCCTGATTCCGCTAGTGATCTCTTCGAGGCAGAAAGCCTTCATGTTTGATTCCTGCGCAGGTTTGAAACCCCGCGCTACATTTTCGGAGAACAACTTTGAGCAACAAAAAAAGTCCTGAGCAATTGCGCAGCCACCGCTGGCTGGGCGTAGACACGCTTCGTGGGTTTAGCCACCGCTCCCGCGCGAAACAGGTCGGTTATGCGGTCGAAGATTTCGCGGGCAAACCGGTCATCGGCATCATCAACACCTGGAGCGATTTGAGCATTTGCCATAGCCATTTCCGTTCGCGCGCTGAAGAAATCAAACGTGGCATCTGGCAGGCAGGCGGATTTCCGGTTGAACTTCCAGCCATGCCGATCACCGAAACGTACATGAAGCCCAGCCCAATGCTGTACCGAAATTTTCTGGCGATGCAGACTGAAGAAATGATGCTGAGCCAGCCGATTGATGGCGTGGTGCTGATGGGCGGTTGTGACAAAACCACGCCGGGATTGTTAATGGGCGCGATTTCCATGAACCTGCCCGCGATTTACATGCCCGCCGGGCCGATGTTGCGTGGCAATTGGAACGGCCAACCGCTTGGATCAGGCAGCGACGTCTGGAAGTATTGGGCGGAACGATGCGCCGGAACCATCACCGCCGAACAATGGAGCGAAATGGAAGACGGCATCGCGCGTTCCGCCGGAGTTTGTATGACGATGGGAACGGCTTCGACGATGACAGCAATTGCCGAAGCGATGGGAATGACCTTGCCGGGCGCTTCTTCAATCCCGGCGGTGGATGCCAACCATCAGCGAATGGCGACGAAGTGCGGCCGCCGTATTGTCGAAATGGTTTGGGAAGATTTGAAGCCGAGCGACATTCTGACTGCTGCTTCGTTTGAAAACGCGATCACAACAGACATGGCCATCGGAGGTTCAACCAACGCCATCATTCACATCGTCGCGATGGCTGGCCGCGCAGGAATCAAAATTGATTTGAAAGAGTTTGATGACATCGCCCAGCGCACGCCAATGATCGCGAACATCCGCCCGTCGGGTCAATTTCTGATGGAAGACTTTTACTACGCGGGCGGGTTGCGCGCTTTGCTGAATGAAATTCCTGGCTTGCTGAAGCTGGACGCACTGACTGTGAACGGCAAAACGCTTGGCGAAAACATCGCTTCGGCTAAAGCGAATAACTCAGACGTGATTCGCTCAACAGAAAATCCGGTTTCATCCAAAGGCGGCACGGCGATTTTATACGGCAACCTAGCTCCGAACGGAGCGGTCATCAAACCCACCGCCGCTGATCCTCGACTTCATCAGCACACTGGCAAAGCCGTCGTGTTCAAAGATTATAACGATATGGCTGCGCGAATTGATGACGAAGCGTTAGACGTAACCGCCGATTCCGTAATCGTCCTGCAAAACGCTGGGCCGCTCGGTGGGCCGGGCATGCCCGAATGGGGAATGCTGCCGATTCCGAAAAAGCTGCTGAAACAAGGCGTGCGCGATATGGTCCGAATTTCCGACGCGCGCATGAGCGGAACTTCTTACGGCGCGTGTGTGCTGCACGTTTCGCCGGAAAGTTATGTCGGCGGCACACTCGCATTTGTTCAAACCGGAGATTTAATCGAACTCGACGTTCCAAATCGAAAACTGAACCTGCTGGTCAGCGAAGAAGAACTCGCCAAACGCCGCGCCGGCTGGACACCGCCGCAACGAAAATACGAACGCGGCTTCACTGCGCTTTACCTTGATCACGTGACTCAAGCCGATCAAGGCTGCGACTTCGACTTCTTGCATGCGGGCGCGCCGACACCGGAGCCGGAGATTCACTGAAATCGCTCTAAACCCGAATGCGAAGGTCGCCAAAGAATGATCATCCTGTGGCCGCCTTCGCATTTTTCGCATTTATTGATTGCGCCCTAAGTTACACATTATTCTCTATCAACTTTTCCGCGACTGGCGCTAACTGCTCCAACCGCTGAGCAGACAGCGGAGACAAGAAGGGCGGCGGCGAACCTGTCTTAGCAATTCCGGCGAGTTCGGTCGAATGGTGCAGCACTTTGGCCGGACTCCACGCGTCGCGCAAATCTTCGTGCGGGATGAAGAGTTCGCGCAATTTTTCAGCTTCGGCAAAATCTCCGCGCACACAGGCTTCGAAAAGCTGCTGGCTTTGGCGCGAAGCGATGCAACCTGTGCCAGTCGTAAAGCCAGGCAACTTCCAGTCGCGCATATGAACAATCGCGGGACGTTCACCAATACCGCTGACAACCAGATTGCGATCAACGCGAGTTAGCAGCGATTCCAGATAGGCGTCTTGTCGCGGGTCCTGGCGGACAACGGCGTATTTGACCGCCACGCACAAGCCTTCATCCACAAGTTTGGCGACGACATCCAGACCGGCTTCTTTATCCGCACCGAAGTTATTTTCTTCCTTCAAATACAAAATCAGTTTGGTTTCGGCAGCATCGGCAAATTCGCGCAAGCCGCGTTCAAGTCCCGCTGCATCACGTGGATCGGCGCAGGGCAAAAGCATCACCGCCGGAAAATTGTATTTGCGCAACAATTCAGCTTGATCCATTGCTCGACCATAGGAAGGCCCTGCGCTGGGGATCGCCCAGTGATCACCGGCAAAACCGCTTAGCCAATCCAGCAAGGCGGAATATTCGGCCAGCGTCACGTGATACAGAAAAGCGTTACCACCGTATAAAAATCGTGTGATTCCGCCGGAGGCAATGTGTTTGACGATCAAATCATTCTGCTCGAAATCCAGCGAACGGCGAGCATCGTCTTTCCGAGCCAGCGGCGGAACCGAAAACACGCCGCGCAAATCTTCAATAGTTACAGGAGTTATCTTCAAAATTGTGTCTCAATCTACCTCCCACGAAGTCACACAAAGATTCACGAAGCTGAGACTTATCTTCGTGTTTGCTTCGTGTGACTTCGTGGGGAAAAAAGTTTGTTATTCAGCCAGCAACATCTTGGCAATCGTCTGTTTCTGCATGTTCGACGTGCCTTCGTAAATCTGACCGATCTTGCAATCGCGGAAGAATTTCTCGACCGGATAATCTTTCACATACCCATAGCCGCCATACAGATTCACGGCCATTGAAGCCACTTCTTCGGCGACTTCCGAAGAAAAAAGTTTGGCCATTGCGGCTTGTTTGATGAAGGGCTGTTTGGCGTCTTTCAATCGGGCGGCGTTGTAGACCATCAAGCGTGCGGCTTCGATTTTGACCGCCATTTCGGCAATCTGGAATTGCACGCCCTGATTTTCGCTGATCGTTTGGCCGAATTGTTTACGCTCTTTGGTGTAGGCAATCGCTGCTTCGTAAGCGCCACACGCAAGGCCAAGCATTTGCGCGCCAATGCCGATGCGGCCTTCGTTCAAAGTTTCAATTGCGATCTTGTAGCCTTTGCCAACCTCGCCCAACACGTTTTCTTTCGGCACGCGGCAATTGTCGAAAAGCAGTTCGCAGGTCGAAGAAGCGCGAATGCCGAGCTTGTCTTCTTTTTTGCCGACCGTGAAGCCTTCAAAGCCTTTTTCAACGACAAACGCCGTGATGCCTTTATAACCTTTTGACGGATCGAGATTGGCGAAGACGATAAAGATTCCGGCTTCGTTGCCGTTCGTGATCCACATCTTGCGCCCGTTCAGCAGGTAATGATCGCCTTTATCTTCCGCTCGGGTTTGCATCGCGAAGGCGTCGGAGCCTGATCCGGCCTCGCTGAGGCAATAAGCGCCGACCGTGTCGGTGGATAACCGTGTGATGTATTTTTTCTTCAGCGCTTCGGTGCCGTAATTCAAAAACGCATTGATCGTCAGCGTGTTGTTCACGTCTACCATCACGCTCAAACTGGCGTCCACGCGGGCAAGTTCTTCAATCGCCAGACAAGCCATGAAAAACGATCCGCCCGAACCGCCGTACTCTTCGCCGGGTTCGATGCCCATCAAACCAAGCTCAAAACATTTGTTGATGATTTCCGGGCGCATCTTTTGCTTTTCGTCCATTTCGCGAACGTACGGTTTCACTTCGGCTTCGGCAAATTCGCGGACGCTGGCTGCAAACAGCCGCTCTTCTTCGGACAAAACGGTTAAGGGTTGAGCAACAATTTGCTCGAATGCTTCCTGTGCTTGTGCCATGTGCTCTCCTGATGAAGCGCGTCATTCGCGCGCAATGTTTGAAGACAAATTGATGAATTCGATTTACGGCGGCATCTTACCTTGAGCAGTTTTGCTTTGCCAAACTTTTGACCGGTGGGGTTTTCGTTGACGACGACGCCGTTGACTGCAAAGGCCATAGGCGTAGAATGCCGCCGATCTTCCACCACCGATTTCATTTGCATCAATATCAATTTACGGGAAACAAATTTATGACCGACAGAAGAGAGTTTCTAAAGCTATCTGGAATGGGAGCCGCAGCG
The DNA here is from genome assembly GCA_964639915.1 of uncultured Heliomicrobium sp. Lineage (GTDB taxonomy): Bacteria > Acidobacteriota > Blastocatellia > RBC074 > RBC074 > RBC074. The sequence goes on along the minus strand of CAZXHW010000090.1, from coordinate 8,815 downwards.
ACATTGCTCCCAGCGGATTCATTTGGGATGGCTCAATCAAAACCAACTAGCGGCCAACTGAAAAAAGGCGTGCTTATTACGATGTTGCCGAAAACAATGAGTTACGCTGACCGTTTTAAGCTGGCTGTTGATGTTGGATTTGAAGGTATCGAAGCGCAAACCATCACTGACCAAAAAGAAGCCGACGAAATCAAAGAAGCTTCGATGAAAGCGAAAATTCCGATTCATTCGGTGATGAACATGGGGCATTGGGAATGGCCGCTTTCCAGTCCCAACCCTGACGACGTGAAAAAGAGCGTCGAACGAATGGAAACGTCTTTGCGAAATGCGAAGCTATGGGGAGCCGATACGGTTCTACTGGTTCCGGCGGTTGTCCGCCCTGACACTACGATTCCGCAGGCCTGGCAACGGTCTCAACCAGTAGTGAAAAAACTGATTCCGCTGGCCAAAGAACTCGGCGTGATGATTGGCATTGAACCTGTCTGGAACAAGTTTTTGCTGACGCCTTACGATACGGCAAAGTACGTGGATGAATTCAAAAGCCAGTGGGTTAAAGCTTATTTCGACGTTGGCAACGTTGTCATGTACGGGTTCCCGCAAGAATGGATTCGCGCTTTGAACAAACGCATCGTCAGGTTCCATTTGAAAGATTTCGACACCAGGACACGTAACTTTGTCGCCTTGCGCGAAGGCAGTATTGACTGGAAAGAAGTCCGAAAGGCAATCGGCGAAATCGGTTACAGCGGATATCTGACCGTTGAACTCAGCGGCGGCGATGAAACTTATCTGCGCGAAGTTTCAAAACGCGTGGACAAAATTTTTGCCGGCGAATAATCCGATAAAAGATTGCCGCAATGAAATGGATAAAAAAATGCGCTCGCGAAAGGCTAACTTTCGCGAGCGCATTTTGCATTCGAACTCTGCTTTTTACTTCAGCAACTGCTCCAGCGCTTTGGCAATTTCAGAATATCCTTCGTTTTGTTCTGTGCCGAAGCCCACATGTTTCAAAGCCACTTTTCCTTCGCTAATGATTACAACTGCCGGAAGCCCATCCAGCCCAAAGGCCTTGTAGGCTTGTTGCTCAGGATCGCGCAACACAGACAACCGCACATTGTTCTTTTGAAGAAAAGCGCTCAAATCGGCATCTGTCGCGCTGGTTCTGGTTCCAGGTTTGTCGCTGTTCACGCTGACCCAGAAAAACTGCACGCCGCGCGGAGCATACCGATCTGCCTGTTTTTGCAACGCTGTCAGTTCCTTTGCTGTCAGTGGAACCCAGGTGCCGCCGAACGAAAGCACAATCGCCTTCCCCTTCAATTCAGCCAAATTCACCGTGCGTCCTTCAGTCGAGCGCAAACTGATTTGCGGAACCTGCTGAGCCATCGCCGTAACCGAAACCACGGTAAGAATCGCAACAGCACAAATCCATTTTATTTTCATTTTGTTCGTCATCTTTTCCTCCCACGTTTGAACGGCAGTTTCAAAACTGTTTGCTACCTTTTACTGCCGATATTCTGATGCTGAATTGCCGATTATAGTTTGGTCGCTTTTTGTCATTAGGGAAACGTCATTCTCGGGTTTGATTTGAAGATGAGTCAAATGCAGGTAGATTGGAGAATCTTTCAAAAGGAAGTCGAGCCGGTGAATGCCCAATATCACCGGCTCGAACAATTTGGCTGAGGAAAAAGGTGCTGCGGAAAATACCCTTATGGCTTTTGGACACTGCTGCACCAAATTTGCGGCTACCCTGCTGGTTATGGCTGACGACTGAGGTCACCGCAACTTTTTCACAGGCTTTCAGAAAACTTCGGTTGATCGTGCCGGGACACGGACGCGATCAACTTTCGGCTTCGTCTTGCCCCCTCCACTGACATAAGCGTAAAAAGTAGGTGAAAGCTCGAACGTCAAAAGAATTTTTTTGAAATAATTTTCGGAAGAAACAAAAATCGCGGCTAATCGCAACTGTAGAAAGGATTTATGGATTTCAAACTTGTTTCAGATTATCAACCCCAAGGCGATCAACCCGAAGCGATAGACGCTCTGGTGAAAGGATTAACCGACGGAGAAAAGCATCAAGTGCTGCTTGGCATTACGGGCAGCGGAAAAACTTTCACCATCGCCCAAGTTGTGGCGCGCGTAAATCGCCCTACGCTGGTGATGGCCCACAACAAAACATTGGCGGCGCAGCTTTATCAGGAATTCAAAACTTTTTTCCCGGAAAACGCCGTCGAATATTTCGTCAGCTATTACAACTATTACCAGCCGGAAGCTTATGTCGCGTCCACCGATACTTATATTGAAAAAGAAGCGACGATTAATGACGACATTGACCGGTTGCGGCTGTCGGCGACCCGCAGCCTATTCGAACGCCGCGACGTCATTATCGTGGCTTCGGTGTCGGCGATTTATGGTATCGGCGATCCGAATGCTTATTACGGCATGGTGATGTTTCTGGAGCCGGGGCAGCGTATTACGCGGGATGGAATCATCAAACGTCTGGTCGAGTTGCTGTACGAGCGCAACGACATTGAATTTGCCCGAGGCAATTTTCGGGTGCGCGGTGATGTTATAGATATTTACCCCAGCTATCAGGATCAGGCTTACCGCATAGAGCTGTGGGGAGACGAGATTGAGTCAATTTCGACGATTGATCCGTTGCTTGGCCAAGTGATCAAAAAGCACGAATCCCGTTTGCCGATTTATCCTAAAACCCACTATGTTGCCACGCGCGACACCACCAAGCGCGCGGTGAAAACCATCAAAGCCGAACTGGAAGAGTGGGAGCCACAATTAATCTCCCAGAACAAACTAATTGAAGCCCAGCGGATACATCAACGTGTGACATACGACCTGGAAATGTTCAATGAGCTTGGTTTTTGCCGTGGAGTCGAAAATTACTCGCGCCATCTGACCGGGCGCGCACCGGGAGAGCCTCCGCCGACGCTTTATGATTATTTACCAGAAGACACGCTGGTCGTCATTGACGAAAGCCATCAATCCATCCCGCAAATTCGCGCGATGTATTCTGGCGACCGGTCACGCAAAATGAATCTGGTCGAATACGGTTTTCGGCTGCCGTCGGCGCTCGATAACCGCCCGCTTCAGTTTGAAGAGTGGGAAAAACGCGTTGGCCAGGTGATTTATGTTTCGGCGACGCCTGGACCATACGAACTGACCAAGTCCAGTGGGACGTTCATCGAACAAGTCATTCGCCCGACGGGTTTGCTCGATCCGGAAGTGGAAGTGCGATCTGTCGGCGGTCAGATTGACGATTTGCTGCACGAAGTTCGCGAGCGCACAGAACGCGGCGAGCGCGTGCTGGTAACGACACTGACCAAAAAAATGGCCGAAGACCTGACAGATTATTACGGCGACTTGGGAGTGAAAGTCCGCTACATGCATTCGGGAGTTGAAACGCTGGAACGCATCAAGATTCTGCGTGATTTGCGAAAAGGCGAATTCGATGTGCTGGTTGGCATCAACCTTTTGCGCGAAGGATTGGACTTGCCCGAAGTTTCGCTGGTAGCGATTCTGGACGCCGACAAGGAAGGTTTTCTTCGCAGCGAATCCTCGCTGATTCAAACCATCGGTCGCACAGCACGCAATTCCCACGGCAAAGCGATTCTTTATGCAGACACGATGACCGGTTCAATGATCCGCGCAATTGGCGAAACCAATCGCCGCCGCCAGAAACAGCTTGCCAACAATGAAGCTCTCGGCATCACGCCGCAATCTATTATCAAACCTATCGAAGCCACGCTGGTGACGGCGTATGAAGCCGACTACTTCAAAGTGCCGATCAATTTGGAAGATTTCGACGAATACAGCCCGGAACGATTGGCAACGACCATTGTTCAACTTGATGGAGAGATGCGCGAAGCGGCCAAGAAGTTCGAATTTGAACGAGCAGCAGAGTTGCGCGACAAGATCAAATACTTGCGCGAACGCGAACTGGATTTGGCGCGTCAGCTACAAAATGAAGCAAAAGCAGCCCTGGAGGAGGAAATTAGCGAACTGGAGTTGGAAATGACTGAAGCAGACAATCAGGACGATCAGGCACGCGTAACAAAATTGCAGGCCAAACTCACCGCTTTGAAGGAAAAAGAAAAAGCGATTGAAATTGTTTAGCAGAAGTCTGAAATCCGGCTGAACATAAAACAAAAGGTGAAGCAGAGTTCCGCTCTGCTTCACCTTTTGGGTTTTGGTTGTTACAGCTTTATGCAGTCGCCGGGTTTCCACCGGTAATTGGTGGCAGAATCGGTTTCAGAACCGGTTCCTTATCGGCAGGCTTGTCAGATTCCGGTCTGGGAGTTGGTGCTGGTGTATCGTCATCAAGCGGCAAGCCAGCAACCACTCGGCGAATCTGAACGGCATCCAGCGTTTCGCGTTGCAGCAGTTCTTTTGCCAACCGGTCCAATGCATCACGATGGTCCAGAATGATTTGACGAGCGCGCTCGTACTGCTCCATCACGATGCGTTTGACTTCCTGGTCAATGCGAACGGCTGTGTCCTCACTGTAATCCTGATGCTGGGCGATTTCGCGGCCAAGAAAGATTTGCTCTTCCTTTTTGCCAAACGTCAGCGGCCCTAGATTGGACATACCGAATTCACAAACCATACGACGAGCCAGCTCCGTCGCTCGTTCGATGTCGTTCGACGCGCCAGTTGTGATTTTGCTCAGGAAGATGTCTTCCGCCAAGCGTCCACCCATCAGAATGGCAATCGAACCTTCTATGTAATCCAAGCTGTGAGTGTAACGATCTCCTTCGGGTAATTGCTGCGTCAAACCCAGCGCCATTCCGCGCGGAATGATCGTCACTTTGTGAACTGGGTCGGCATTCGGAACTTTCAACCCGACGATCGTGTGACCGGCTTCGTGGTAAGCAGTGGTTTTCTTTTCCTCTTCGGACATGACGGCTGATTTGCGTTCGGACCCCATCAGCACTTTGTCCTTGGCCCATTCAAAATCCTGCATCAAAACCACTTTTTTATTGTAGCGGGCGGCATTCAGCGCAGCTTCGTTGACCAGATTGGCCAGATCGGCTCCGGTGAAACCAGGTGTTCCGCGAGCAATCACAAAAATATCAACGTCGTCGCCAAGCGGAATTTTGCGCGTGTGAACGGCCAAAATGCCTTCGCGACCTTTGACATCCGGGCGATTGACGACCACGCGGCGGTCAAAGCGGCCTGGGCGAAGCAGCGCCGGATCCAGAACATCCGGACGGTTGGTGGAAGCGACCAGAATCACGCCGTCATTCGATTCAAAGCCATCCATTTCAACCAGCAACTGGTTCAGGGTTTGTTCGCGTTCATCGTGGCCTCCGCCAAGTCCTGCTCCGCGATGACGTCCGACCGCATCAATTTCATCAATGAAGATGATGCAAGGAGCGTTCTTTTTCCCCTGCTCAAACAAATCACGAACGCGGCTGGCTCCGACGCCGACGAACATTTCGACGAAATCAGAACCGGAAATGGAAAAGAACGGAACGTTAGCTTCGCCGGCAATCGCGCGTGCCAGCAGGGTTTTGCCGGTCCCCGGGGGGCCCATCATCAAAACGCCTTTCGGAATGCGGCCACCGAGCTTCTGAAACTTCTGCGGCTCTTTTAAAAATTCAATGATCTCTTGCAGCTCTTCTTTGGCTTCGTCAACGCCTGCAACGTCTTTGAAGGTTACGCGCTTCTGCTGATTGGAAAGCAGCTTGGCTCGGCTTTTGCCAAAGCTCAGTGCTTTATTGCCGCCGGATTGCATCTGCCGCAGCATGAAAATCCAGATTGCAATGATCAGAATAAAGGGCGAATACATAATCAACGCCTGCACCCACATGCCGCTGGTCGTTGAGTTGTCGTATTCAACGCGAATTTTGCTACCACTCTTGCGCATGTTTTCGGCAATTGTGTTCGCGCTTTCTTCGCCACCGATTTTTGTGATGTAGTTCTGATTGCTGGCGAGTTTACCGGTTACCTTTTCCCGCTCAATCATAGCGGTCGCCACTTCGTTATTTTCGACCTTCGTCATCAATTCGTTGTAAGCCAACGGTACCGGTTGCTGGCCAGGCGTATTGCTAAAGAAGCGATAAAGCAGAATCGCTCCTCCGATAATCACCACCCAAAAAATTATTTGTCTTACTGTCGAGTTCAAAGTTAATTACCTCCGTTGAAAACCTGCGCTGCATTCTAGCTCAAACCTGCGACTTTCGCTTGGCAATTGTGTGTTTGCATCGCTAAACATCCCGCAAAAGGGTTAGACGCCAGCAGCCCCGGCAAGGTTTCGACATAATCCCACCTGAAAATTTACAAAATCCTTTCAATTCATAACTTTTCCTATGATTGTCGGGCCTTGTTTTATTCGCATGTAATCTCAAGAACGCCAGATTTGCGTCGAACTTGCCAGCCGCCAGGTAATTCTATGACCCGCCCGCCTTCCGGACGCAAAATGAGCGATTCCAGAGCCAAAATATGCGCCATTTCAATTCTCAAAAGATTGCCGCGCAGTTCTTCCAGCCATAATCTTAAAACCCGCCGCTGAATTGCCGGATGAAACTCCTGCAAAAGCTTCGCGCTCAGCCCGGTTTTGGTGCGCGATCCAGCCAAAGCCTCCTTTGCAATCTGGCGCAAACAATCATCATCAGCGGTGATCAATTCCATTGTCCGAATCATGGACTCGTTGCTGCGTGGATTGAAACTTTGCAGCAACGGAATTAATTCGTGCCGAATTCGATTCCGGGTCAACTTGGGTGACCAGTTTGAGCTATCCTGGCAAAATTCCAACTTGTAATGAGCGCAATGCGCCAGCACTTCGGCGCGTGAAACGTTTAATAGAGGTCGAATCAGCCTGATTGTTTCACTCAACCGGAGGATCGGACGAAGTCCTTGCAGCCCCTCGGCTCCAGTACCACGAAGCAACCGCATTAAAATAGTTTCTGCCTGATCGTCGGTAGTATGCGCCGTACAAACAAACTCAGCCTCGAATCTGACTGCTGCTCGTGCCAGAAATTCATAACGAAGCCTTCGCGCCGTTGCTTCCAGATTGCGTTTTTCGGTTTTGGCGAAATCCGCAATGGCAATCCGCTCAGTTAGGCATTCAATGCCACGATTAAGTGCTAACTGCCGGACAAAAGTTTCATCGGCATCCGATTCTTCGCCCCGCAACTGATGGTTCAAATGCGCTGCAAAAATCTTGACCGGTAATTTTCTGCGCTCAGCCAGCCTGACACAAGCATCCAGCAAAGCAACGGAATCAGCGCCACCTGAAATTGCCACGACCAGCGAAGAGTTTTCCACAACGTCAAGTCGCTGTAAGGCCGCTCTCAGTTTTTGTTCCAACTTGGTCACGTCGTTTTCAATCCGAGTTTGCGATTCAATCGCGAAAGGGTACATTTCCGGCGACGATCTTAAAACGAATGCAGAGTAGTTGCGACTCAATGCCCAAACGCGAAATCAAAAAGCTACAAACTGTTGTGCCGAATCTGGCTATGCTGGCCTTTCTGTTGATTGCGACCGGCTGTTCAAAAGACCCGGAACTCGTTCGTAGGGTCGCCGTGGCAGAAAGCCTTGAGGCGATGTCAAAGTGCGAAAAGGTGAGCGGCGCTGAGCACCTGCCGAACCTTGCGATTGCTTCGGTCGTCAACGCGCAAAACGAAACGACCTTGAAACTGGTCGCTTATGCAGCAAACACGCCTGTCGAATTCCCGGTGCCTTTCTACAAATTAAGCGCAGGCCGTTGGTTGATCGGCGAAAAAGACCGTGTTTATCTGATGGACGAACATTGCCGCGTATTCGACCTGAAAGACAGACGCCCCCCGGAAGGAAAAAAATTTCCTCCAGAGGGGATATTGCGATTGAATCCAGGGGAGTCGTTTGAAATGACGTTCAGCTTTTACCGGCTGAAAGATGCCACGCGTTTTGGGATGCTGGTTTATGCAGGCAAAACTCTAACTTTCGTTGTAAATTCCCCTACTCCACCTCCAGCCAATAAGACGTAAGCCTTAGTGAATAAAGACTTAGTCCTGTTCGCTAGATTTTATATAAAAGGCCGCATCACATTTGCGGCAAACGTAGGGTTTGTGATCTGTGAAGGAAAGAAAAGCCTTTTCGAATAAATTTCGTTTCCGGCGTTTAATGTTGTGTGACGCACATTCCGGGCAAGCCAAATCCGAAGATTGCACTGCTTCTTGAACCATGTGGTTCGCTTTCACAGCACGCTCATTTGCCTCTTGTGTATAAAGTTTGGTGATTTCCGTGCGCAAGTGGTTGCGCACAGGGGCAATCTGGTCCATCACCATTCCAGGCTGGGCTTGACCAGCAGCAACGGCGATTCCCAACTGCATAGGCTGGATCGAAGGACTGGGTTTGGCTGAAATTGGCAGAGCCAGCTTCGGTTCGCGTTTTTCTCCCGGCGGCGAATTGAAATCCAGTTTATCTAGATCAACCTTTCCAAAATCAACGGTTTCAGGTGCAGGAAAAGGCTCGGCTTTGCGAGCGGAATTGCGTGGGCGGCGACTTTTCGGCGGAAGAGGCGAAAACGCCCGAAACTGGAAATTGCAGTTATCACACAACAAAGCGCGAATGCCGATCACACGCAACACAATCGGCGCCGGTTTGTAATCATTACGTATTCTTGAACTTCCGCAAGATGGACAGGTAACCATCAAAAAAACTCCTTAGCTGCTTGCTCAAAAATCGGTTTGTTGCGGGGCCGGCAAGTGGAGCGGGGGTCAATGATTCAAATGTGGTCAAGCGAGGAAACGAAATATTTTCAGAACTTCAGCATGGAAGCCTCAATTTAACATCTCACAGGGCTGAGCGGAAAGAGAAAATT
>CAZXHW010000089.1:0-14735 GCA_964639915.1 uncultured Heliomicrobium sp. | reverse complement strand
CAGTCTGGTTGCCGATCAGATGTTCGGTGCTGAAATCGTTCGCGTCGCCAACCGCGAAGAGCGTATTGCCACAATGGAATCGGAAACGGCACGATTGAAAGCTGAAGGCCACAACGTTGCTGTCATTCCGCTCGGTGGTTCGGTTCCGCTGGGAGCCTTGGGTTTCGTACGCGCCATTCAGGAAGCGAAAGCGCAACTGGAAGCGATGAACCAACCAATTGACTACATATTTCATTCCAGTTCTTCAGGCGGAACCCAGGCGGGCATGCTTAGTGGGCTTCAGCTTTGCGGCTGGGACGGCGTGAAAGACATTGGCGTCAGCCCGGACGATTCGTCGGAATCCATTGGCGGCGAAGTCAGCCAGATCATTCGCGGCGTCGGCGAAATGCTTGGCGTTGAACTAGATGATCGAGCGACAGTGCTGGATGAATACACGGGCGATGGATACGGCATTCCTTCACCGGAAGGCGAAGAAGCTTTGGCATTGCTGGCACGTGCGGAAGGCATCGTGCTTGATCCGGTTTACACGGCCAAGGCAATGGCTGCGCTGATTGATTGGGTGCGCAAGGGCAAACTCAGCAAAGAGGATAACGTGTTGTTCTGGCATACGGGAGGGCAAATGGCGCTGTTTTACGCACCCGACGGAGAGATGGCGGGAAAGAGGGAAAGAGAGAAAAAGTGATGACGTTCGCGGTCGGAAAGACGCTGTCGAGTTACGAAGTCGTCGCCAAAAATTACGGCGCAGCGCACGCAAACAAAATCCACAGTGATGAAGGCGCAGCCGAACACGGATTTGCCGGAGCGTTGGTTCCCGGCGTGGCAATGTACGCTTACCTGACTCGTCCGCTGGTGGATGCTTTGGGCAAAGATTGGCTGGCGCGCGGCACGATGGGGGCGAAGTTCATTCATCCTGTTTACGACGCGGAAGCCATGCGAGTCGCGGCGACTGTGACAAGCGTCGAACCGCTCAGCATTGATCTGCAATTACTGAATTCAGCGGACAAGCTTTGCGCGGTCGGAAGTGCTGCAATTCCGGTAGAGACGCAAAATGTTGCGTCTCTACAACCTGATCCACGAGATTACCCTTCGCGTGCTTTGCCGCCGCAAGATAGGCGCTGGCCAGCCACGATTGCCGCCGTCAACGCCGGAGACGTGCTCGGCTCTCTGGAATTCACGCTGGATTTGGCCGCGCAGTCCGAGTTTCTGGAAAATATGGTGGACGGTTTGCCGCTGTATCGCAGCGGAGTTTGTCATCCGGCTTTCTGGATTGCCCAAGCCAATGAAATCTTTATGCAGAACTTTGCGCTGGGAATGTGGATTCATACAGCGAGCGAAACGCAACATTACGCGCTGGCTGACGACGGCGAACGGCTGACGATGCGCGGACGAATTGCTGAAACCTCTGAACGCAAGGGCCATGAAATCGTCACCGCCGACTTGGCAATTTTCGGCGAAGCGGATCGCATCATTGCGCACATCAAACACTCGGCAATCATTCGGCTGAAGACATAAATCGCGTTGCCCGCGAGTAAAGCGGCGTGCTAAGGTGCGCCCCGCGTACAGGACGCATCCAGTCCGCGGACAGGGCCGAGCCCACCTGAACCATCAAAGCTGAAACAATTTCGATCTTCTTTCAGCCCGGGGTGCGGACGCGGGCACAACCGAAAGGAGATTGTCATGCCAAATTCCACCTCGCGTTTGCCTGCCCGCCCTTCGCTTGAACAATTGCGAAAACAAGCCAAAGAACTGCTGCGAGACTATCGTGATGGAAACGCCGTTGCCGTTGAACGTGTCAGCGCCATCATCACTCGTTTAGCTGATTCGCTCCAATCCAACGAAATCAATTTGGCCGATGCCCAGTTTGTTCTGGCCCGCGAATATGGGTTTGAGAACTGGGCAAAGCTGGTTCATCACATTGAAACCATCAATCCAGCGGAACGGCAGACGCGGTATGAAAACCTGGCGATGGATTTTGTTGCCGCCTACAGTGGCGAAGCCGAAGCTTTAGAGCGGCTGAACGAACAACTGCCGCGCCTGGTTACTCTGGATGAACTCAGGGGGCTGGTTCAGGAACGTATGGGCGCATTGTCCAATTCACAGGATTGGGTAGGCGATTTTACGCTTACCGATGCGCAGCTTGTGATTGCCCGGCAATTTGGATTCGACAGTTGGGCGAAGTTTTTGGAAAGCTTAGCTCAGCCGCCAAGCGATCTTCGCTCCACGCCAATCGGCCGAAGCGCTACGCCGCCGTTTTACAAGATTGACTGGAAGAACAACTCCATCGAAGCCGGGCCGCTGATGTCCGACAAAGATTGGGACCTGCTTTTTGCTGTGATGGAAGAGTCCCAAATCACTGGTCTAAGTGTCAACGGGCAGATTACCGACGCGGCGCTTGAACGCCTTGTGCGGCTCGATTTCATCACGAAACTCAACCTGGATGGTTCAACGCGTGTGACAGATGAAGGGCTGAAGCATGTTGCTCGGCTGGCGCAGTTGCAGGAACTGAATTTGAGCGGTTGGGAAAGCCCGATCACGGATCGCGGTCTGGAAGCATTGCGCCATTTGCCGGAACTGCGAAGATTCCAGATGTGCTGGCCGCAACGCGTGACGGACGTAGGCGTGGCAAACTTGAAGTTCTGCGAACACCTGGAGCGCGTTGATTTGATGGGCACGCAAACAGGCAATGGCGCGATTGCGGCGCTTGTTGACAAGCCCAGACTTTGTCACCTGAAAGCCGGAAAAAATGTGACTGCGGAAGGGCTTTCGTTGCTGCATCAATTCCCCATGTTTAAAACCTGGCAAGGCGGCGAAGTGTCATATGAACTGATGGGGTTTGAAGCGGAGCCAACTTACCTCCTGTTTCCACCCATAAACTTCACGCAGCAAGGGCTGGAACGGCTGGTCGGGCTGGATGGATTGTTTGGGCTGAACATTGATGGCCCCGTGCAGATAACAGCGGAAGGAATTGCGCCGCTGATGCAGCTTCCTAATCTGGGCTGGCTGGGCGTTGATCCAACCGACGAAGCCATGCAGCACATTGCCGCAATGCCGAAGTTGCGCATGCTGATGTGCCAGGATACCAAAGCCGGTGATGCGGGCTTTGAAGCCTTGGGCCGTTCGCAAACCATCGAATACATCTGGGGACGCAAGTGTTATGGATTGACCGGGCGCGGATTTGCCGCGCTGGCCAAGATGCCTTCACTGAAAGGGCTGTCCGTCAGTTGCCTGAACGTGGATGACGCGGCGTTGGCTGACTTGCCTTACTTTCCGATGTTGCGCGAACTGATGCCGATGGATGTATCCGACCAAGGATTTCGCCACGTAGGGCAATGCAAGCAGTTGGAAAACTTGTGGTGCATGTACTGCCGCGACACGAGCGATACCGCAACTGAACACATCGCCGGTTTGAACAAGCTGAAAACGTATTACGCGGGCAAAACCAAAATCACAGACCGTACCTTGGAAATTCTGGGGCAAATGACAATGCTCGAACGTCTGGAGTTCTGGGAATGCGCTGGCATCACAGATGCTGGCCTTGCTTATCTGACGGGGCTGCCGCGATTGCGCGAGATTACCGTCGGAGGATCGCCCAACGTCACGCGCGAAGGGATGACGGTTTTTCCGAAAACCGTTCGCGCAGATTATTGGTAATCGTTGGCCGAATAGTTGCTGATGCGCAGCGCAATCATCAACAAATTGTGGAATTATTGAACTACTACAAACAGAGGAGAACAACATGAAAGCAGTCTTCAAAAGTATCTGGCCTTATCAAAAAGATGCAATGAACTTGCCGGTGGCGAGCGTCGAGACCGCCATCCCATTTTATGAAACCGTCATGGGATTCCAGGTGATTTCGCGGAGCGATTCGCCTTGTAAGTCTGCCATTCTGGCGCGAGACGAAATTCAAATTGGGTTGGCGGAAAACGGCGGCGACCCTACGCAAGACGGCTGTTTCTTTGGAGTGGACAATGTCGAAACGGCGTTTGCCGAACTGAAATCGAATGGTTTGCAAAAGGCAGAAGCCGATTTTCGGATTGATAAATACGGTGATACTTCCTGGAAAGTCTTTTTTGTCGTCGCGCCCGACGGGCTTTGTTACTGTCTGGGCGAACGACAGAACTGATTTCTGCTTTCGACTCTAGTGTCGGAGCACAAAACTTTTGGACAGGATGAACAGGATTTTTCAAGATGATGATCCACCGGATAGCAATGTTCTCGGGGTCAATCCTGAAACGTCCTGAAAATCCTGTCAAAAATTGTGACTCATTCTTCTTTGGCTCGATTTAGAAAAAAAATCCGATCCGACATTTTCAACTGATGTTGCGAAACAAACTTCTTTCTTTGATCTTGGCGCTGGTTGTCTCTTTGACCGTGTACGGCCAGGCGCTCTCGCAAAGCCAAAAATGGGTGGCGTCCTGGGCGGCTTCGGCGCACGGACCGTATCCTTCGGGCAATGCGTCGGCGCAGCCCGTACTGCAATACGCTATCGAATCCCCGGAAGCAGGTGCAAATGACCAAAGCTTTCGTTTGATCGTTCGCCCGGATTTGTGGGGGAAAAGCGGGCGGCTGCGGTTTTCAAATGCGTTCGGCACGCGGCCAGTGACTTTCGATGACGTGTTCATCGGATTGCAAGCCAGCGCTGGCAATATCGCCGCAGGCACAAATCTGCGTGTTTTATTTAGCGGCAAACGCAGCATGACGATTGAACCAGGCGCGGTTGTTTACAGTGACGCGGTCAATCTGGCCTTCGTCAAAACTGCCACCGATCCATTGCTCGCCGGGCGCAAACTCGCAGTCAGTTTTCACGTCGTGGGCACCAGCGGTCCGATGACCTGGCATGCCAAAGCGCTACAAACGTCTTATTTAACGGCTCCACGCGCAGGCAGCCACGGCAGCGAAGAAAGCGACACTAGCTTTCCTTACACGACAACATCCTGGTACTTCCTGGATGCGTTTGAAGTGATGGCTCCGGCAGACACAGTCGTCGTCGCCTGCTTTGGAGATTCCATTACGGACGGCACGCTTTCGACCTTGAATGGCGATGACCGCTGGCCGGATGTCTTGTCGCGACGGTTGCACGCGGCCCACGGCAATAGAGTTTCCGTTATCAATGCCGGAATCGGCGGCAACCAAATCATCGGCCCGGCAAAATACTCCGCGGCTGCGCCGGTTTCCGGCGGGCCTTCAGCGCTGGATCGGTTGGAACGCGATGTTCTCAGCTTGGCGGGCGTTACCCATATCGTCTGGCTGGAAGGCATCAACGATCTTTCACGCGGAGCCACCGCCGAAGCCGTCATTGCCGGAATGCAGGAATTGGTCAAACGCGTTCGCGCTCACGGCAAAATCAAAATCATCGGCGCGACGATTACCTCCGGCCTCGGAAACACTGGAGACGCCGGAACCGCTTCGGTCAATGACCGACGCCAAGTCATCAACGCTTTCATCCGCACTGGCGGTCTTTTCGACGGTGTAGCCGATTTCGATGCCGCTACGGTTGATCGGCAAACTGGGGCTTTGCGCGCAGCTTTTCAACCCAATAGCACGATTGGCGGCGCAGGCGACAAACTGCATCCGAATCGCGCCGGGTATCAGGCGATGGGGAATGTGATTGATCTGAAGCTGTTGGCTCCGGCAACGAATAGGAAATAAGAAAGGAGGCTTGGCCACATGCAAGAACAGGAAACAGTAAACCTTTTTGAGCTTAGCGATCTTTGCACTCCCTGGTGCGTGCATGTCGTGGCGACGTTGCGAATTGCCGATCACATTGCTGCGGGTGCGGCGGGACTCAACGAACTTGCAGCGGCGGCAAGCTGCAACGCTGATTATCTGGGCCGAGTGCTCCGGCATTTGATCGGCAAAGGCGTGTTTGAGGAACCGACGCCAGGACGTTTTGCACTCAACGAAGCTGCTCGCCAATTGCTCGATCCGGGAATGTATTTCGGCCTGAATCTGGATGGTTTCGGCGGACGGATGGCCTACGCCTGGGGCACGCTGCTGAAAGCCGTGCGGACGGGCCAGCCTGCTTACGCAGAGCTTTTCGGGCGTCCATACTGGGAAGACCTGGATGCGCACCCGGAAATTGCCGCCGAGTTCGACGCGATTATGGGACCGGCAGGCCACGGCACGCCCGACCCGGAAATTCTGCTCAATGGCGATTGGGAATCGGTGCGAACCGTCGTGGATGTCGGCGGCGGCACTGGTGCACTGTTGGCAGAAATTCTGCGCGCCCATCCTGACGTCAAAGGCATTCTGGTGGATTTCCCGAAAACCGTCGCTCGCGCCGCCGCAACCTTCGAAGCCGCAGGCGTCGCTGACCGCGTCCAAATCGTTGGCCAAAGCTTCTTTGACCCGCTTCCCGCTGGCGCTGGTTTATATGTGCTGTCCAAAGTGCTCAACGACTGGCCCGACCGCGAAACCGTAGCGATCCTAAAACGCTGCGCCGAAGCCGCGCGGCCCTCGGGACGCATCGTGATCAGCGGCGGCGTTTCTCCAGATGATGCGCCCGCAAGCCTCTCCATCGAGACGGTATTGTTAGGCGGCAAGACCAACACGCTGGCGGAATTCCGCGAACTCGCGCGTGAAGTCGGCTTGGAAGTAAGCGCCGCCGAGCGGCTACCTTCTGGCCGCTTCGTCGTCGAGTGCCGTTTGAGGTGATGTCAGCAAACAATTGCTTTCTTTTGACAAGAGGTTAATGACGATGGTTCATAGGATTTTTCTTTCAGAGAGCGCGACCGAAGTAATTGTTCGCGCTGCGATTCAGGGTTATGAGTCTCCTTACAAGGAAGAGCGGCTCGGAATCCTCTTAGGGCAATTTTCTCAAGGCCTTGCTCAAGTGGAGACGGCGGTCATTTACCAGGGTGGGAGTCGAACAAGAACCGAGGCATCTGTTGACCCTTTGAAATTTGAAAAGCGTGTCTGCGCTCTTCAAGATGATCTAGGCCTAAGGTTTCTTGGGTCCTTCCACACACACAATGAGATCGCTGGCAGTATTTCCTCAGCGCTATCACAAGCAGACAAAATCCCACTGTGCGAGAATCCGCCATCACTTATTGAGCTTATTGCAGCTATATGGGCTAGTGATGGGCGTGTTCAGGCCTCTCGCCTGTATCTCCAAGGAAGTGTGGAGGGTTATCGCTTTCGCGTGGCCGGGTATGGTTATCAACAGGGTTTCCCCTGTTTGCCTGTCTTTTCCAAGATTGGGCAATAGTCATAACTCAACCACTTAGATTCAAGAGGCGGTAAAGTTGTGATCTTTGATTGTCACCAAAGCCTTTGGATTGGATAAGCGTCGAGTGCAACATCGGCACTGACAAGGGCTAAGCTTTCAACCATTGCTTGGGCGACCATCAACCGGTCGAAGGGATCGCGGTGATGAAAGGGCAGATTGACCAGTGCGGCAGTGTGGCGAGGTTCGATGGGTAGCATCTGAAAACCGTTTTGCCGGATGGCGCGATCTATAAAAGTTTCGTATGGTTCGTGTAGCGCGTATTTGCCGATGCTGATTTTGATCGCCAGTTCCCAATAACTTGCTGGGCTGACGAACTTGCTGTTGTCAGCATCTTCAATCAGGTGTCTTGCAGTCGCGCTCAAACTGGCGTCTCCGAGCACAAACCACAGCAGCGCATGGGTGTCCAGAAGCAGCTTCACGGCATGTAATCCTTGAAATCTTGCAGGTGTTCATTATCTTCGGCGAGGATGGTCAAGGCCCCTTGGCAATTGCCAAAACGAGGTTGTGGTGCCGCGCCCGATGGCAAATGCAAAGCGGCGACCGGTTGGTTATTGCGGGTGATGATAATTTCTGTGCCCGGCTTCAGGTGGTCAATGATCTCAGAAAGGTTGGATTGTGCATCTTCCAATGTGATGTTCTCCAGCATAACGATTGCTCCTTGGGCAAGCATTCTAAAACAAGCTTTCTCCCGATAGGAAGGAGTCTTTTTGGCAAATAAAGGGAACAGGTCAATCCGTCAAAAGTGCGTTCTGATTGCGTTGCTCTACTTTACACTTGTGATGGGTGAAAGCGTTCTTGTCTGGTTTGGCAATCCAAGGCCATTCGCTGCTGGGCAACAGAGCGGTAAATCCTCCTTCCAGAGTGCAAAAGTAGGCGATGAACGCGAGGTTGGTGGAGTTAAACTCCGCTGGTGTCCGCCGGGTCGCTTCGTGATGGGCAGTCCGCCGAATGAGCCGGAGCATCGTTCCGACGAAGCGCAGGTTGAAGTCCGATTGACCAAAGGCTTCTGGATGGGCAGGTACGAAGTGACGCAAGGGCAGTGGAAGCGTTTGGTCGGCGAATTTCCGCAGCCGCAACCAGCGGGCGAAGGTGACGAGTTTCCTGTCGTTTGGGTGAGCTATGTTGAAGCTGAAGCGTTTTGCCAAAAGCTGACCGAACTCGGCCATAAGTCCGGCGAGTTACCAAGAGATTGGGAGTTCCGTTTGCCCACCGAAGCGCAGTGGGAATATGCGTGCCGCGCTGGAACTACGACCGCGACTTCGTTTGGCAATACATTTACCAGCAAGCAGGCGAACTTTCTGGGCAACAAACCCTACAACGGTTCCGAAGCCAGCCCAGCGTTGAATCGAGCGACGCCGGTCGGCAAATATCCGGCGAATGCCTGGGGCTTGCACGATATGCACGGCAACGTCTTTGAATATTGCCGCGATTGGTATCACGCACAATTGCCCGGCGGAGACGATCCTGATTTATCCGCGCGTAAGGGAGTGCCAAACCGAGACGGCAGTTTTTCTCGCGTTCGCCGGGGCGGTGCCTGGAACGATGAGGGGAAGTATCTGCGGTCGGCTTTTCGCTTGCGGTACGAACCTGAAAGGCGATCCGATCACATCGGCTTTCGGGTCGTCGCTGTCCAGCGGTAGCAAGCAAAGACTGGTGGAAGGAGGGAGTCAATGATTCCGGAATTACAGGATGGCGTTCTTCCCGAAGGAGTTCACCTTTGCGAACTGGCGGAAGTCAATCAGGTGTTCGGGCAGTTTCGTCGTTCAGACCAGCGGCCACAATTGACCGAACGGCTGATGCGCTATATTCAGGATGCCCGAAATTCAGGCGTTGTCTCCGCAGTTTTAATTGACGGCAGTTATGTGACCAACAAAGAAGAACCGGGCGACATAGATTTGATTGTGGCTTTGCGGCCTGACCTTGATCTGACGGCGGAAATGCGCCCGCTGGAATACAACATTCAGTCAAAAGCGATGGTCAGGAAGTTGTATGGCTTCGATGTGTTGTCTGCCGTGGATGGCAGCGAAACCTATCAGCGGTTTCTGGATTTCTTTTCTCGAGTTAAACTTACGGACATCACCCAGCGCACAACCCAAGAGCGCAAGGGGATTTTGAGGATCGAGTTATGATCGAAACCGACGACCAATTGAATCAAACGCGACTAGCCATCAATGATCTGGAATCGGCAATGGCCGCGCTCAAGCGTGATGTCTTGCCTTTAAGCGAAGAGCGATTTGCCGTCATGGCTGAACCGATCATTGAGCATATCCGCGAACTGCGGCAGCAAGTGGAAGAGTATGTCGGCATTACGACGGCTGTTCAGGTGTGGCTGGTGCGCGGTAACAACCCCACTGGAATCAGAATTTCCGGATAGGGTGACCTCTCGCTTTACGAATTAATCCTACAGCAAGGCTTTCGACTCCATGAGCAGCAATTTCTGCTTTCCTGTATTCGTTATTGAGCACACGTTACTTCCCATCAATTGGAGATTCTTATGGCTGAACTAAAAACAAAAGCCACGGATGCTTCCGTGGATGATTTTCTGAATGCGATCAAGGACGAACAAACCCGCCAAGATTGTCAGGCGATTTCGGAAATGATGCAGCAAGCGACCAAAGCCGCGCCGAAAATGTGGGGGCCTGCCATCATTGGTTTCGGTAGCCTTCGCTACAAATATCCCAACGGTAAAGAGATGGATTGGATGCAGGTGGCGTTTTCTCCGCGCAAACAAAACATCACGCTGTACATCGCGACTGGGTTTGAAGAGCGCGATGAACTGCTGGACAAACTCGGCAATCATTCCTGTGGAAAAAGCTGCGTGTATATCAAACGGCTTTCGGATGTTCACGTGCCGACGCTGAAAAAACTGATTAAGGCTTCTGTCAAACACACAATCAAAACGCATGCGCCAGAGAAGAAATAGCTGGCAAAAAGACATTCAGAAATTGGGCAAATAATTGGGCAGGGGAATTGGTTATGCTTTTCCCTGCCCAAAGTTGGCTTATTTAGAGGGCCATGCATGATCCCGGTCTTTCGAAGGGCAACGCTCCCGCTTTTATTTCTCTGGTTGCTTTGCTGCATCACAGGCTTCGCCCAATCCAGCTCCTACCGTTTTGATCATTGGACGACCGACAACGGGTTGCCGCAAAACACCATCACCGGCATGGTGCAGAGCCGCGACGGATATCTATGGCTGACGACGTTTGATGGATTGGCGCGGTTTGACGGCGTGCGCTTTACTGTTTTTGACAAGGGGAACACCCGGGGAATCAATAGCAACCGGTTCACCTGTCTGTACGAAACCAGCGACGGCGCGCTCCTGTTTGGAACAGAAGACGCTGGGTTTACTGCTTACCATAACGGAATCTTCACCCCGTACACGACTACCGACGGATTACCCAGCAATCGAGTCCTTTCTATTTTTTCAGACCTCAACGGTGAGCCTGTCATTCGCACCTTAGACGGCCCTGTTTACTTGCGTGGCGGTAAAATCGTTCCCGCTCCGTCGCAATATCATCATCCAGGCACGAGGTTTTACCGGTCGCCTTCCGGCACGCAGGTGACAATGGATGCCAACGGAATAAAGCAGGTTAAAGATGGGCGAGTGATTGAGTATCCATTCAAATCTCTCGAAAAAAGAATTTTAGCGGGGGCGGCTCTATACGAGGATAGCCAGGGGAATCTATGGCTGTATGAAATGAGGAACGTTTACAAGTTGCGCGACGGGGTGATCACTTCCTATCCGCAGATAGAAGCCCTTCGCGCGGTTTGTGAGGATGCAGACGGCGGAATCTGGTTTGGCCGACCGATCGGGGTAAAAGCCGAGGGCGATTTTCTGGTTCGTTTCAAGGATGGACGCTTCACGAGTATTGGCGAGGCCGACGGAATCCTTCCTTCTGTCATCTATTCAATCGTCAAGGATCGCGAAGGCACCATCTGGCTGGCCACGTCACGCGGCTTATACCGCGCCCGCAAACGACTGCTAACGGCCTTTTCGACCGAAAACGGCCTGGCAAACCACGAAGTTTATCCCTTGATGCAATCCCGCAATGGCGATGTCTGGGTCGGCACTGCGCTGGGATTGAATCGTGTCCGGTTGGCGGAGGGCAAGTTCGAGAGTTTTTCGCACATCCAGGAGGATGCAATCATTCAGGCTTTCTGGGAAGACGCGCCTGAAAGAGTCTGGATCGGCACCGTTGGCAGATTGCGGCGATATGAAAACGGGAAAATTCGTGAGCTTCTGAAGGATATAACCGTATTTGACGTGAAACCCGATCGGGAAGGGAACTACTGGATCGCGACTACGCGTGGAGTTTTCAAGCTTAATGACGACAAGGTCGCCGCGTACTACACAACCAAAGAAGGCCTGGCAGGCGACGATGTGAAAATCATTCATCAAGACCGGCAGGGAACGCTGTGGTTTGGGACGTACGGCGGGCTGACCCGGCTTAAAGATGGCAAGTTCGTTTCCTACACGGAGGCGGATGGGTTAACTGGCAATCACATTCGCACGGTTTATGAAGATGCCGAAGGCACGCTGTGGATTGGAACTTATGACAATGGGCTGAGCCGGTTCCGCGATGGCAAGTTTTTCAACTACCGCACGGAACAGGGCTTGTTCAATAACGGGGTCTTTCAGATTTTGGAAGACCGGCGCGGGTATTTCTGGATCAGTTGCAACAAGGGCATTTATCGCGTCAGCCGGCGCGAATTAGACGAAATGGCCGACGGGCGGTTGTCCCGTGTCAACAGTGTTGCCTTTGGCAAAGACGACGGGATGCTTAACACGGAATGCAACGGCGGGCGGCAACCGGCGGGTTTTGTCGCCCAGGACGGAAAGCTGTGGTTTCCGACGATGGGCGGCGTGGTGGTAATGGATCCCGAAATTGCGCAGGTTAATCCGTTGCCCCCTCCGGTGAAGCTTGAATCCGTCAGGCTGGAACACGCAGAGAAGGCGTTCATCGGCGGAGTGACGGTTGCGCCGGGACAGCGTGATTTGGAAATCGCCTACACGGGTTTGAGCTTCTTGAAACCTGAGCAGGTCAAGTTCAAATACAAACTGGAAGGGTTGGACACCGATTGGGTGGATGCCGGGACGCGGCGCGTGGCGTATTTTCCGTATTTGTCGCCCGGCAGTTACACCTTTCGCGTAATTGCGGCCAACAGCGACGGTGTCTGGAATACAGAAGGCACGGCGCTCAGAATCGTCGTGCATGCGCCGTTTTATCGCACGATCTGGTTTGGAGCGCTGGTCGTGCTAAGTGTTGCGGGAATTGCCTATGTGGCGTTTCGTACCCGTGTTGCGCAATTGCAGCGCCGCCAGGAAGAGCAGGCGGTATTTTCACGACGGCTGATCGAATCGCAGGAAAGCGAACGCAAACGAATTGCCGCGGAATTGCATGACGGTCTGGGGCAGAGTTTGCTGGTGATCAAAAATCGCGCGTTGGTGGGGGGAATGTCGCCCGAAGACGCGCAGATTTCGAAGGATCAGTTTGATGAAATCAGCCTGACTGCTTCGCAGGCGATTGATGAGGCGCGGCGCATTGCGTACGATTTGCGCCCGTACCATCTGGATCGGTTGGGGTTGGCGCAAAGCCTGGAAGCGATGATTGAACGCGTGGCGGCTTCGACTCCCATTCAGTTCACAATCAATGTGCCCTTGCTCGATGGCGTGTTTTCGAAGGAGGAAGAAGCCAGTTTCTATCGCATTGTGCAGGAATGCGTGAACAATATTCTCAAGCACTCCCAGGCAACAGAGACATTGATTGCCATTGTCCGCGAAGAAGAATTCATCACGCTGACGGTCAGCGATAATGGCAAAGGATTTGTGGCTACTCCGGGGGAAGCGCGTCACGCCGGTTCTAGCGAAAAGAAAGCTGCAGAGGTTTCGCATTCACACCAAGCGCACGCTGGCGGCTTTGGGCTGATTGGAATGGCGGAGCGCGTGCGAATGCTCCATGGGATTTACACACTGGAAACTGCGCCGAACCAGGGCACGACGATTACCATAAAGTTTCCCGTACTGTAAGCAAGGAAACGACAAGACATCATTTTCATGAAACCTGAAATCAAGATTCTGATTGCGGATGATCATCCCATTTTTCGCGCCGGGTTGCGGCAGGTCATTGAGCGCGACACATTGATCAAAGTCGTCGCCGAAGCCGACAACGGACAACAGGCGCTGGATTCTTTGCCGGAATGCGGCGCCAGCATCGCCATCCTGGATGTTGACATGCCCGTCATGGACGGTTTGCAGACGGCGCAAGCCATTCGGGAAAAGCGATTACCTGTGCAAGTGATTATCATGACCATGCACAAAGACGAGCGTTTTCTGAACGCCGCGCTCGATCTGGGGGTGAAGGGCTATCTGGTCAAAGACAGCGCCGCGACCGAAGTCATCAACTGCATTCGCGCAGTGGACGAAGGCGGCGAATTCGTCAGCCCGCAATTGACCAGCTTGCTGCTCAAACGCAGTCGTGGCGCGGCCTCGCTGCTGGAACAGAAACCCAGTTTGGAAAGCCTGTCGCCCTCCGAACGGCGCGTGTTGCACTTGGTCGGGCAATACAAAACCAGCAAAGAAATCGCCGACATCCTTTGTCTAAGCGTGCGCACCATCGAATTTCACCGCGCCAAGATTTGCGAAAAGCTGGAATTGAAGGGCGCACATGCACTGGTCAAATTCGCTGCCGAGCATCAATCAAAACTTTAAGCATCTCAGTAATGCAGAAACACGCACGCAGTAAGTGTGCTGCGCCCTTACTTTGTGCGGGCTTCTGCATTAACCCGTAGAACTACCGGTCTTAGCCCGTAGTTCTACCAGGAAAAAACCGTAATCCTACCAGTTCAAATCCGGTAGAAGTCTGGATACCGGCTCTCGCCTGAAAACTGCACAATCGCCCGCCTAGAACGAAACACCAATTCCAAGAGGCGGGGATCATCGTGAAAGCCCTGATTGTCGAAGATAACGAACTGATGCGGCGGCTGATCAAAAGCTTGATCAGCAATCTGGTTGATGCCGTCGTCGAGTGCGAATCTGGCGACGCAGCCTATGAAGCCTATGCTGTGAACCAGCCGGATTGGGTGTTGATGGATATTCAACTGCCAGGATTGGACGGAATTGCAGCAACGCACAGGATCAAGGCCGCATTCCCAGATGCACACATCCTGATTGTCACCGACCACGGAGACGAACCGTTACGAGCGGCAGCGCGCGCAGCAGGCGCTTGCGGCTATGTGCTGAAAGAACACCTGCTGTCCATCCGCGAACTGATGAGCAACCCACACAAACTCAACGCAATTTGAAACCCTAAGGAGACACCTCGATGAAAAACAACCACTTCCATAAGCTCAATGGGAACTCATTGGTGCGCGCGCTGGTTGCATTGACGATCGGTCTGGCGTTGTTCGCCGTTCTGGCCTGGTCATTGCCGAATCTGCACACGGCGAGTGGGCAGGCCAGCAGCTATCTGGCACAGGCAGGCAAGGTCAGCCGCCAAGCCATCAATTA
>CAZXHW010000088.1:1568-14785 GCA_964639915.1 uncultured Heliomicrobium sp. | reverse complement strand
CGTTTCCATATATCCGGTAGTGGCTTGCCGACTGTTGGCATCCTGCCCGGGTCCCTGCTCGCGACCTTCAACGGTGAAGCCATTCGTTCCCCCCTTCCAGGTCAACGGCACAGCCGTCGTGTAACCGGCCGCAACCACACCGGGCACAGCGCGAACGCGTTCCAACACTTGCTCGTAAAACGCGGCCCGCTTTGGCAATTCACTGTATTTGCTGCGCGGGAGCGAGGTTCGAAGCGTCAGCACGTTTTCCGGATTGACACCCAAATCCAACGCGCGAAGTTTCAGGAAAGTTTGAATCAGCAAACCAGCGCCAACAAGTAAAACCAGCGCCAGGGCGATTTCGGTCACGACCAGCGCGCTTCGCAACCGGCGGTGTCCTACGCCAGTGCCTGTGCGGCCGCCGCTTTGTTTCAACGCTTCGTTCAAATCAACTTTCGCAGCCTGAAATGCAGGCACCAGCCCAAAGACGATTCCGGTAAGCAATGAAAGCAGCATCGTGAAGCCGAAGACTTTGGCATCAATTCTGACGCTTGCATTCAAGGCCATGCTGTTCGGGATGATTTGTTTGAGGAAGGAAAAACTCAGCCACGCGAAAAGCAATCCTGTCGCACCACCCGCGACGGCCAGCAAAATGCTTTCCGTCAGCAATTGCCGCACAATGCGGCTGCGGCCTGCACCAAGCGCTGTGCGGACGGCGATTTCCCTGTAGCGTGCCGCACCGCGCGCCAGCAACAGATTCGCAATGTTGGCGCAGGCAATTAGCAACACAAAGCCGACCGCAACCAGCAACACGATCAGCGCCGGGCGTACATCGCCCGCCAGTTGTTCGCGCAAAGAAATCACAACCGAGCCGAGTTCAAAACCTGTCCATGATGATGGGTTCGCCTGATTTATGCGCTGCGTGACAGCGGCGATGTCAGTGCGGGCTTGGGCAACACTGACGCCAGGCCTCAGCCGCGCCACCACGGTCAGGTAATGACCTCCGCGATTGGCCAGTTCTTCCCCGCTGAAGGCAACAGGCGTCCAAATGTTTACTTCTTTTGCCAGAAACTGAAATCCGGGTGGCATAACGCCCAGCACGTTATGCTTCCGTCCATCCAGCAAAATCTCTTTTCCGACCAGCGACGGATCGCCGCCAAATCGCCGCTGCCACAAACTGTAGCTAACCAAAGCCACGCGATTGGCTCCGGGTTTGTCCTCTTCTTCGGTAAACGTGCGACCAAGGATTGGTTTGACGCCCAGTAGCGGAAAAAAGTTAAAGGTCACATTTTGCGATTCGACCTTTTCCGGCTCGCCTTCGTCGGTCAAGGCATAACTGCCGTAGGTGATGGCGGCCATGTCTTCAAACACTTTGTTTTGGATTTTCCAGTCAACGTAATTGGCCGGGGCGGGCGTATTGCGCGGGAAGCCGACTTTGGCCGCATCTTCCCATACCATCACCAGCCGGTCCGGGTCGCTAAACGGCAGCGGGCGAAGCAGCACTGCATCCACCAGACTGAAAATCGCCGTGTTTGCGCCGATACCCAGCGCCAACGACAACACAGCAATCAGCGTGAAGCCGGGTTTGCGAAGCAACTGACGCAAACCGAATCGAAGGTCTTGCCACAATGTTTCCATTTTTTCCCCTTTGTCAGATGGGTTTACGGTTGTGAGTGACAAAAGGGACGCAGAGGTAGCAAAAAATTGAGACGTTTTTTTGACAGGATTTTCAGGATGTTTCAGGATTGACGCAGAAACCATCTGCTATCTGGCTAAATCTTATCCTGAATAATCCTGCTCATCCTGTCAAAAAGTTTTACGCTTTGAGTTTGTTCATAGCAATCGGCGGTGAATTCATCGGAAAGTCGCCGAAAGCACGCGGCTGCGCTCATATTTAGCAATTATTCCTCTTCACTTTCTTTACTGATTCACCCCGATTCGTTTGGCGGAGTAAAGGCCATTGAAGATGTATTCGGCGCGACCATCCGCGCCCGGAACCAACAACAGTTCGTTTTCTAACTCTGCACCAAATGCCAGCCGCCAATCGGCGGTTTTGCTTAGCGCAAACTCTGCGCCTTCTGCTTTCAGAACCAGCTTGCCGCCCGTAGCAACGATTTCCCAGGTTTGCGGACCGTTGACGAATTTCCCAGCGAAAGTGGACAAATCTGCGGCAGTGAGCGGAATCGCTTTTTTGGGTGTTTCGGCCACGCCGGGTTTCAGTGGCAGAAACATCTCTTTTGCTTTCGTCGTCGTCTTGTTCAACGTTTCGCCGCTTTTGTTCGTCAGCACAATTACGGCAAAGCCATGTTCCGGCGCCATCTGAATCATCGAACCGTAACCACGGCTGAATCCGCCGTGCATCAACAAGCGCACGCCTCGGCTTTCAAAGTTCATCAATCCGTAACCATAAAACGCATCCGGATCACCGGGCATGGCGACGTGTTTGCCTGAAAGTTTGGCAAAAAGGGATGGCGGAAAAACTTCTTTGCCATCCAACTTTCCGCCCGAAAGAAAAGCTGTCACAAACCGCCCCAATTCGTTCGCGCTGGAAAAGATCGAACCGGCGGGCCACATCGCCACGTTGTTGTAAACCGGGCGAATGACTTCAGGCTTTTTGCTTTCCGCATTCAAGTTATGCCCAAGCGCCAGCGGATACGTCATTGCGGCAAGCGGACGCAACGTCGTGCGTTGCATGCCCAGCGGTTTGAAAATCAGTTCTTCCATCGCATCGGCGTATGGTTTACCGCTGACTTCTTCCAGCACGTACCCGGCCAGCCAAAAGCCAGGACTGGCGTAGGAATATATTTTTCCCGGTTCCGCAAACAGTGCATCGGCTTTCCAACCGCGCACCATCGTCGCCAGCGCGGCGTCTTCTTGCGCAACCACAGGCGCGGCGAAATCGGCTACGCCAGCGCTGTTGCTGAGCAGTTGATGCGTCGTTAAATGCGCAAGCTCTGGCGATAAGCCTTTGGCGAAATTGCCGATGGGTGCTTCCAACTTCAGACGGCCTTGCTCGGCCACGCGCACCAATGCCGCAGCCGTAAACATCTTTGTGGTCGAACCCAGACGAAACAGCGTCTCGGTCGTAACCGGCGCGCCAGTTTCAATGCTGGTAACGCCAAAGCCCTTGGCAAAAACGACGCGCCCATCTTTGATGACCACAACGGCTGCACCAGGAGTATTCGTTTCTTTCAATTCCGCCTGAATGACAGTTTCCAGTTCGCCGAAGGATGGCTCTTTCGGCTGCGCCAATACAGGCAGCGCAAAAACCAGCGCAGAAATGACCTGAATTATCAACAAGCGTTTCCGGCTCACTGCTTTTCCTTCGTTTCCGGTTCGCAGGCGTCGAGTTCAATCGTGGAAGCCGCATTGACGATCTTCCAACCGTCAGCCGTCCGCATCAGATGAAACGAATTCGTGCCGCAATGCGAAAAACGGTCGTCCACATAAAACCCATATCGTCCGCGCACCAGCACCAAATCGCCGCTGACCAGGACTTCAGGTTTGTACATGCGCTCTTTCAGCACGCCTTTCGTTTCAACAATCAATTTGGTAAAGGCTTCGCCGTTGAACACACGCAAGCTCGGCTGACCTTCGCGCCGCTGCGTCGCGGTCAACTGGCCTTCGGCAGAAAATAGCGCGCGTATCATTGCCGCATCCTTCACCCGCATCGCATCAAACAGCTTGTTGACGACGGCCAGTGCTTCTTTGGCAGCGTCTTCTTTTTCTGAGCTCTTTGCTGTCTGCGCTGAAGCAGTTGCCGAAAACAGCAAGCACAACACAATTCCACTCAATATTGTTTTCATAAGACCAGCTCCGGCGAGGAACGCCTTTCGCATAACACTACTCCGCCCGCAGGGCAATCATTGGATCAACTTTCGTTGCTCGCCGCGCTGGAACCCAGCAAGCGACAAGCGCTACCACACAAAACACCAGCGGCACAATCGCAAACGTCAACGGATCAGCCGTTGCGACGCCAAAAACCAAACTCTTCATCAATCGCGTCAACGCGAAAGCGCCAAACAATCCCAGCGCCACGCCACAGAAAACCAACATCAGTCCCTGCCGCAAGACCAGTCGCAAAACATCGCCCGCTTGCGCCCCCAACGCCATCCGTAGACCGATTTCCGGTGTATGTTGCGCGACGAAATACGACAACACGCCATACAAACCGATTGCCGCCAACAACAGCGCCAGAGCGGCAAATGTGCTCATCAAAACCATGGCCACACGGCTCTGAGCCGATTCCTCACCCAAAACTTCTTCCATCGTGCGAATGTTCGTGACTGGCTGATTCGGATCAACCGCGTGAACAGCGTTGCGAACGGCATCCGCCAAGCTCATCGGTTCGACACTGGTGCGGATTGTTAGGTCGCGCGGCGAGAAGAAAAAATGCGATTTGATCTGGCGCTGAGGCAAATACATTTCCGGCTTGACCGGTTCGGTCATTCCCATCTGCCGCACGTCAGCGACAATGCCGACAATCGTCAACCAGGGCCGGTCCGAATCCGCAGAGCCGATTTTGAACCGTCTGCCCAGCGCGTTTTCGTTTGGCCAATACTGGCGCGCCATCGTCTCGTTGATAATGGTTACCGGTTCGGCTTGTTGCTGATCGCGACCATCGAAGTATCGCCCTTGCCGCAACGCGATATGCATGGTTTGCAAATAATCATTGGTCACCTGTCGGTGGTTGGCATTGAATCCCAATCCCGGTTCTGCCTGACGGCCTTCGATGCTAAGTCCGTTCGCGCCGCCTTTCCATTCCAGCGGCACCGAAGTCGTATATCCAGCCGAAACCACGCCGGGAATGGCCTGCACCCGTTCAATCACCTGATCGTAAAACGCGACGCGACGTGCGTGCTCTCCGTATTTGTATTCCGGCAACACGGTACGCATCGTCAGCACCTTTTCCGGGCTTAGTGGAGAATATTGTCCATGCAAATTGAACAGCGTTTGAATCAGCAGCCCCGAACCAATCAAGAGCATCAGGGACAAAGCGACTTCACCCACAACCAGCACATTGCGCAACCGCCGCTGGCCTGTGCCAGTGCCCGACCGGCCTCCACCTTCTTTCAAGGCTTCGTTCAAATCCAAACGGGAAGCCTGTAACGCTGGCGCCAGCCCGAAAAGCACGCCCGATACCAGCGAAGCCAACAAGGTGAAGAGCAACACACGTCCATCTAGCTGCAAGGCGGTTTGTCCGGTCATCGCGGGAGGAATCAACTGCCGCAAAAACTCGAAACTCCACAGCGCCAAAAGTATGCCCAGCACGCCACCGGAAACTGCCAACAACAAGCTTTCGGTTAGCAGTTGTCGCACGATGCGGCCCCGTCCTGCGCCCAAAGCCGAGCGCACGGCGATTTCCCGCGTGCGTGTCGCGGCGCGCGCCAGCATCAGGCTGGCAATGTTGGCGCAGGCGATCAGCAATACGAATCCGACAGCCGCCAGCAAAATCATCAACGATTGCTGAACATTGCCCGTCAACTCTTCGCGCAACGAAACCACCACACTGCTAAGCCCCTTTGCATCGTCAGGATAAGCCTGCGCGATTCGTTGCATGATGGATTTGATGTCGGCGTCGGCCTGCGCAATGGTCACGCTTGGCTTCATGCGCCCGACGACTGTCAGAAAATGATTGCCGCGATTGGCAAGCTCGCTCGACGTGAAAGCCGACGGCACCCATAAATTGATGTAGTTCTGGTAAAACTGGAACCCTGGCGGCATGACTCCAACGACGCGAACCTTTTCGTCATTCAACAAAATGTCGCGATTGAGAATGCCCTGATCGCCGCCAAACCGGTTTTGCCACAAACGATGACTGATGATGGCGACTTTGCTGGCTCCGGGCTGGTCTTCGGCAGGCAGAAAATTGCGCCCTAGCGCTGGCTTCACGCCTAGCAGCGGAAAGAAGTTGGACGTCACACCAAACGCGTTCAATTTTTCCGGCTCGCCGTCGCCAGTTAAATTGAAGCCGCGGAAATCCAGCGCCGCCATGTCTTCAAACGAATGATTTTGCGCCTTCCAGTCTGCATAATTTGCCGGAGCAGGCGTGTCTCGCGGAAATCCTATCTTGGTCGCATCTTCCCAAATCAAAGCCAGTCGCTCCGGCTCTTGATATGGCAAAGGCCGCAACAACACTCCATCCAGCAAACTGAAAATCGCCGTGTTCGCGCCAATTCCCAACGCCAACGTCAACACCGCAATTAACGTAAAGCCCGGATGTTTCCGCAGCATCCGCAATGCGTACCGCATGTCTTGCCAGAGTGTTTGCATGGTTTCCCTCTCGAAAAGGATGAATTATGAATGATGAGTGCGGAATGAAGGAGCCCGCATTCATCATTCGTAATTCCGACTTCATCATTCGTAGCGAAGCGCAATCATCGGATCTACTTTCGCCGCTCGCCGAGCAGGAACCCAGCAAGCCAGCAAGGCGACACCGCCCAGCAGCAACGCAATCACGGCGAACGTTGCTGGGTCAGTGGCACCCACGCCGAAAAGCAAACCTGACATCAATCGGGTTAAGACAAGCGCGGCAATCAATCCGACAGCCAGTCCTATGGCAACAGGCATCATGCCTTGTCCGATAACTTGTTTGAGCACATCAACGCCGCGTGCGCCGAGCGCCAAGCGGATGCCGATTTCGTGCGTGCGTTGCGCCACCGAATACGAAATGACGCCGTAAATGCCGATTGCCGCCAGAACCAATGCCAAAAACGAAAATCCGCCCAACAACATCGTCACCAATCGTTTGGGCGAAGCCGCCTGGTCAACCAATTGTCCCAGCGTTTGGTATTCGGTGGTTGGCAGATTCGGATCAACTCGCCTCAACGCTTCCCGCACGTTGGGCGCAAGCGATTCAGTCGTGGATTTGGTTCTGACCACAAGCTCAACGGAGTTGGAACCGGATTGCGTAATCGGCACATACATCTCCATTCCGGCTTCTTTTTCCAGTTCGCTGTGCCGCACGTTGCTGACAACGCCGATGATTTTCCATTCCTGAGGCCCTCCCATCATTGCGATTTGTCCAACCGCATCTTTGCCCGGCCAAAGCCTCCGCGCCGCCGTTTCGTTGATGATCAGCACTTTTTCGCTTTCCGCCGTATCGTGTTCCGTGAAATCGCGACCCGCGCGTAGCGGAATGCGCATCGTAGAAATGTATCCGTGATCCACAATTCGCGGGAAAACGATGGGAAGTTGCCCTTCCGAATACGTCTCGCCCTTTGCACGAAGCACCCAACTGCGGTTGCGTCCCAGCGGCAAACAGTCCGTCAGCCCCGCCGATTCAACGCCGGGCACGGCTTCGACCGATTGAACCAACTGATTGAAAAAGACATTTCGTTGCTCTTGATTTTGGAAACGGTCGCCGGTTTCGATGCGCCAAGCCGCCGCCTGTTCAGGCCGGAAGCCCAGATCCACTTCCAGCAACCGTTTGAAGCTGCGAATCAGCAACCCCGCGCCGACGAGCAGCACGCAAGCCATCGCCACTTCCGCGACAACCAGCGCCTGCCGAGTCCACGCGCGCCCTTTCCCTTCGCTGGAACCACGACTGGCATCTTTCAAATCTTCGTGAACGTCCATGCCAGACATGTGCAGCGCAGGCATAATTCCAAACAGCAAACCGGTGACGACTGCGACGATCACGGTGAAGGACAGCGCAGTTCCATCAATCTTCACCGTCTGCAACAGTGGAATGCTGAAAGCCTTCGAAGCCGCCAAGGCCTGCGTCCCCGCATACGCCAGCGGCAATCCAATCGCCGCTCCGCACAACGACAGCAACAGACTTTCGGTCAACATCTGGCGCATCAATCGCATCCGGCTTGCGCCCAGAGCGATTCGCACCGCGATTTCTTTTCGACGCGCAGCCGCTCGCGCCAGCAACAGGTTCGACAAGTTGGTGCAGGCAATCAGCAGCACGCAGCCCACTGCGCCGAACAACACCAGAAACGCTCGTCGAAAGCGTCCGCTGATCTGCGCTTGCAAGCCAGTCATCCGTGCGCCGAACCTGTTTCCCCGCTCCGGATGCGCCTGCTTCAATTGCTGGTTCATCAGATCGAATTCAGCCTGCGCTTGTTCAATGTTCGCGCCGGGCTTCAATCGTCCGATCACCGCCAGCGTATTTCCCCAGCGGTTTGTTTCTTGTGTCAGCGGGAAGGGCACCAGCATGTCCACTTTGGAACCGGGCGAAAACACAGAGGAAAAATCGAATGTCGGCGGCATCACGCCGACCACCGTCGTAGGTTTGTTGTTCAGTGAAATCGTGCGACCAACAATGCCCGCATCGCCGCCAAATCGCCGTTGCCAAAACCCATAATTCAGAATCGTCGCTTGGCTGCCGTTCCAGCGGCATTCTTCTTCGGTAAAGCCTCGGCCAAGCTGCGGAGGCACGCCCAACAAATCAAAGAAGTTCTGCGATACGCCCACGCCAATCACGCGCTCCGGTTCGCCTACGCCGGTCAGGTTGTAGCTGCCGTAATCAAAGAAGGCGAAATAGGCCCCCAAATCTTCAAAAGATTTGTTCGTGCTGCGCCAATCCAGGAAGTTGTTCACCTGCGTGGTTTGTGAGGAAAGCCCGCCTCCGCCCGGTGAGTTATTCGCAATCCAAACCAAGCGCTCCGGCTCACGAAACGGCAGCGGTCGAAACAACAACGCATTAACCACACTGAAAATTGCTGTATTCGCGCCAATTCCCAACGCCAACGTCAGCACCGCAATCAAGGTAAAGCCAGGCTTTTTCACCAACATCCGCGCACCAAAGCGTATGTCTTGCCAGAATGTTTGCATGCAGTCTCCTGTAATTTTGAAGTGAGAAGTTTTCCGTGTCTGGGGTTAGTGACTGTAATGTTGCGAAGGTTCCAACTTCATTCGCAAAAATTCAACTCAGATACCTGAAACCTCTCACTTCACAAGCGCGCTATAGACCACACTGAAAATCGCCGTCTTCCGCTAATCCCCAGCGCCAGCGTCAACGCAGCGTTTCTTTCCATCCCTTGACCGGTTTAGAATGCACTTGTCCCTCAACAACATTGTGAATAAAGGCAGGAACACTTATGAGCCAGACTCAACCGGTAGACATTACAAATGGCACGCTCCTGTTGGACGAAGCGACCCTGCGCTCCGCAGACATCCAACACAAAGCCCGCATCATCATCCGGGAGCGCTCTATCCTCATCCTGCCGGAATCCGACCAAGACGCTGACCCTGTCAACACCACGTTCGGCCTGATCCAACTCCCGATAGCGATTGCCAAAGAGATCGCCGATAGCAAGGAACTCGAATATGAAATTTGATGACCTGCAATCTGGCGACCGGCTATTTCTTGATGCCAATATCTTCATTTATCACTTCCTGGGAATTTCCACCGAATGCCGCCAACTGCTCAGCCGCTGCCATCAAGGCGAGTTGACCGGTGTAACCGCGACTTTCATCGTCGCAGAAGTGATGCACAGGTTAATGACCGCTGAAGCCGTTGCGCGCGGCCTGATCACGTCTTCCCAAGTCGTCAAAAAGCTTCGTGAGCGCCCTGACATCGTTCAGCAATTGCAATCGCCGAATCAGTGCGTACCGCAAATCGAAGCCATGAACATTGCCATTGCGCCGCTGACTGAATCTACACTGACAGCAAGCTCGACCATCCGGCAGCAATTTGGCTTGCTCACCAACGATTCGCTGCTCGTTGCCGCAATGCAGGAGCTAAATCTGAAAAAACTGGCAACATTTGACCGGGACTTTGACCGCGTTGGCGGACTGCTCATTTACCAACCAACTGATGCATCCCCTGCCACTTAACCGCGACCTCTCGGTTGGCTATAAGGCGATGCTCTTTGCAGCCAGACATAGCGAGTCCTCGTGATTATCCCATTTGGATAACCAAGCAGCGTGCCACCTTAGCTTGAGGCTTAAGTCATTCAATGACTTAATTTGTGCAAATGGTGAGGAGCAAAAAAAGTGGTGGCCTTGTCCGATCTTGGGATCGTTTATTCCCAAAACTGAAGTAGTAAACTTTTATTTCATGAAGAAGTACATCTACGATGCAGCGTTTAAAGAATGAACAGAAGTGATAAAGGGAACTGTTTGAGCGAATTGCTCGGGTGTGATTATACTGCGTGGTGTCGCCTCTTCTACATTCAGGGCTTCCTTACTGCCTTAGACTTTTTACAACCAGTAAAGAGGTTAATAGTAAGTAGAGGGCTTTGTGATGATCTGTCACTTATCCAATCTTCTTTAAATAGATGCATATGAACATTCAAGATTATCTGAATAAGATCAATAATGAGTCGCAGCAGATCTTCGCAGAGACCATCACCGACGGTGATTCATTTGGGAAAGTGCATCACTTTTCCAGTTGCATATTTGAGTTTTCGGAGCAAATTCAAGATAAAAGCGAAAAAAATATGCTAACTGTTGTTAGCGCTCAATTCGAGGCTAGCGCGCTAAGCCTCGCATTAGGCTTCTATCGACAAGCTTTCTCGACTCTTCGTCTAGCATTTGAAATGGGGTTGGCAACAGTCCATTTTTCTATACATAAGATGGAGCAAAATGAATGGTTAATGGGCAAAGCCGACATTCTGTGGTCAAAGCTTATAGATGAAGAAAACGGCATTTTATCAAGTAGGTTTTCGGAGGCTTTTTTTAAAGAGCTAGAAACGGAGGTCCGCAAATATAATAGAAAGGCTGCATACGTTTATAGAATGCTGTCTCAGTATGTACATGGCAATAACGAGACATGGATAAAAAGTGGATTGATTATTAAGAAGAATGAAGCACTTATATCTCTGTACTTTGAGCAGTTTGATATAGTCGCTGAAATAATTCTTTTTGCGTTATCCAGTCGATATATAAAGTCATTTTCGGCTGATCAATTAGATTCAGTAAGCTTCATCAAGGATCATCTGAATCACGTTTCTCCTCTAAGAGAATTTTTTGAAAAGGAGTAGCATTGACAAGCTTTTATTTAAGAACAGAAAGCATTAAATCTGACGAAATTCTTAACTTATGGGTTTCAAGCTCCGACGATCAAAACATCATTTCGTCTCTGCTTTCCCCAGAACCTTGTTTGATTGAAGGCTCAAGAGGATCGGGAAAATCCTTCCTGATGCGCGTCGCAGAATTAGAAATTGAGAAAAGGGAGATCCAATCTATTCCCGTTTATGTATCATTCAATATTAGCTCGTTAATAAGCACTGAAGACCCTCTTCAGTTTTACCATTGGATGCTAGCTAAAAGCTTAAAGGCATTATTGAATAAACTCCGAAAGAAAGGCCTTCTCGTTTCAAACCATTCAGCTAATCTACTTAGCAATGATGAAAGTAACGATGGAGGAGAAATTGAAAACGATCTAGCTAAGATCGTCAGAGAATTTGAAAATTCGTACAAGAGAACCACAGAAGTAGAGATTTCATCTCTACCAGATATTGAAGATGTTAAGGAATCAATCGAGCATATTTGTAGAGATAATTCTTTAGAAAGAATATATTTCTTTTTTGATGAGGCTGCTCATGTTTTCAGGCCTGAACAGCAAAGACAGTTTTTCAGCTTATTCAAAGACCTTAGATCCCCTTACATCACCTGCAATGCCGCCATCTATCCCGGCGTCACATATTTTGGTGAATCCTTTGAACCCATACATGATTGTATTTATAAAAAATTAGAGCGAGATATTAGGGATAATGACTATTTAAGCTACTTCACCAATATTGTTATCAACCAAGCTGATGACAAAGTAAAACAGGCTATCACCAATAATACTTCGCTATTTAACACTTTGGTATTTTGTTGTGGAGGAAACCCACGAATACTTTTAAAAACTGTTCAAGACCTAGACAAATTCAATTCAACATCAGTTGATCAGCTAATAAAATCATTTTACCGTGGCCAAATCTGGTCTGAACATACTGAGCTTGGAGAAAAATATAAAGGCCATAAGAAATTGATAGATTGGGGAAGAGACTTCCTAGAAAAAATGGTAATTCCGGCAATCGAGAAGTACAACTACACCCGAAAAGAAAAGTCACTAAATGAAGCAAGCATTTATTTTTGGATTCACAAGGATTCGCCTGAAGGAGTTAAAGAGGCCCTCCGGCTGTTAACATATACAGGCATTATCAGAAAAATTGATTCTAGCGTACGAGCTACTAGAGCTGAACTGGGGTCAAGATATGAAGTAAAATATGGATGCATTTTAGCACTTCAAAGCAATCCATCATCCGAGTCGGGAGACTTCTTCAAATCATTATCAATTAAAAAGTATCCTGAATTTGGCAAAAACCATACTGCCTACACAGACGTCCTTGAGCTTGGCACACATGTTATAGCCGAGGGATATTACAAAGAATCTCTCAAAGAAATGCTAAACAGGCCAATTTCAGTCCTTCAGTTATTAACTACCTGGCAGAAAGAAAAGCTGAACGAAGTTGGTATTTATACGATTGAGGATTTACATAATAATACCGAGGAAAGCCTAATTGAAAAAATATACAACGTTGGCCCATCAAGAGCTAGAATAATAAAAAACGCAGCCAATGCAGAAATTTTAGAATATCTTTCTGGCTGATCTCACCAACCTATAATAATAAAGGATTACCTCGCAGCCAAATCTAACACTGTCAAAAGGCGGCGATCTCACACATACAGCTTCGTGCCAGAAAACGTATGCGCTGTTCAGACGTTGAGTTCTAGCAACAGTTGCCGTCTCAGTCGTGCTTTTCATCACGCGATTTTGGTCCTCGGACGGTGGTTGGGCCATTGACCGTGGAAAGACGAATCACAGGGTTTGGGCCGCCAAATTCGATCAGACTTGGTTTTTCCCAAGTGCGCACGGCTTCTTTGCATTGGGCGGCGCGGCATTCGACAGGCGAATATTTTGATGTATTCACACGCACTGGCGAATGGTAATCCGGCGGGATGACCAACTCGACTGGGCCGTTTTGTGTGCTGCCTTCGACTTGGCCGCTTTCCCAACGACTGCCGAGCAGTTCAACCGTGAGCGGGCCGTTTTGAACCTTCAGATTGTGTTCTCCACGATTGCCGGTAAGTGTGATGGGTCCATTCAGCACTTCTGCACGAGTTTGGCCGTCCACATCCTGAAACGAAACCGGGCCGTTGGTGTTGCGGGCTTCGATATTCGCGGTGATCGAATTGACTGCAATGGGAGCATTTTTGGCTTCCAGTTTGAATGCTGAACCACTGGGCGCATTGATGATCAAATAGCCCATCCAGGTATCATCCTTCCCTGCGCCTGT
>CAZXHW010000088.1:0-1558 GCA_964639915.1 uncultured Heliomicrobium sp. | reverse complement strand
AAGACAGTTTAATCTGCGACATCAAGGTTGGTGCTTCTGCCAGGCTTTCGCCGGCTGCGCCTACGCAGGCTTTGATTGAATACTGGTCGCGATCCCAGCCGTTCACCTGAATGCCGCCATACCAGGAGGCGGCAACCTGAAGCGAAGAGACGGCGGATTTGGGAATCACTTGTTCCTGTTCAGACCGTACAACCTGCCAGCCGTCAACTTTCATGGTGATGTCTTCGCAACTGGTGACGACTTTTTCGCCACTGGTCCTAATTGAAAATCCGCGATGCCGTTTTTGGGCCATGCTGGCCGCACAGTTCAAACACAAGCCGACAAGCGCAAGCAGAGTCAAAACCAAAAATCCTTTTTTCATCACAAACGCTCCAATCAAAGGTTGTAATCATCTCTATTGCCTGCAAATGCCCTGGCAAATTTCTCCTCTGACATTTGCCGGACATTCGCGGTCACTAATTGAGCAGCGGCACATAACCGGGCCGCTGCTTTTCTTCTCGTTCTTGCGCGGCACGCACGGCGCGCTCTTCGCCCGCTTTGACGGCGGAATATTCTTCTTCGGTCAAAATCACTTTTAGCCACAGTTGCAGGTCGCGGCTGCCCAGCGCCAGCCATTGCCCGCTGGGGCTGAAGGCAGCGGAGTTGTAACTGATGTTGTCGTATTGCAATCGCCGGACGATTTCTGCGGTATCGGTTTTCCAAACCATGACGCACACGCCCAGGCTGCCCGCCGCCAGCAAATCACCGTCGGGGCTGAAGGCAACCGAAGTCACGCTGT
This sequence comes from uncultured Heliomicrobium sp., assembly GCA_964639915.1. Taxonomy (GTDB): domain Bacteria; phylum Acidobacteriota; class Blastocatellia; order RBC074; family RBC074; genus RBC074. The sequence goes on along the minus strand of CAZXHW010000088.1, from coordinate 780 downwards.
TGCGCAACCCTGGAAAGTCGCGAACTTCGCGACCGGTCTGTAAATCCCACAGCTTGACTTCACCGAATTCGCCGCCCGAAGCCAGCCAGCGCCCGTCCGGGCTGATCGTCAGCGAAGCGATGCCTTTGCTGTGACCAGTCAAAATGCTTTTCGCCCTGCCGGAATCCATGTCCCAGAGCATGATCGTGTGATCCCAACTGCCGGACACCAGTAATTGGCCGTCCGGCGTAAAAACCACGGAGGTCACAGGCCGCGTGTGACCGCGCAAAGTTTCGACTTCGTGGCCCGTCACTGCGCGCCAAATGCGGATGGTTTTGTCGTGGCTGCCGGAAACCAGCCATTGGCCGTCGGGGCTGAATGTCACCGCGCGCACTTCTTCGGAATGGCCGCGCAAAACCTGAAGCTCTTTGCCCGTGTCCGCTTCCCACAGCTTGATCGAGTTGTCGCGGCTGCCCGTCACCAGCATCAGATCGTTCGGGCTGAAAGCGACGGAATTGACGCTAGCGGCATGCCCTGTAAAGGTGTGAAGTTGCGACATCGAATCCACTTCCCAAAGCTGCACGCCGCCGTGCAGAAATCCAGCGGCCAGCATCAGGCCGGAATGGCTGCTACCGTGGCTGAACGCAATTGAGCGCACGTAATCGCGCGGGTCAATGGCGTAACGTTTGTCGAAGCGTTCATGGATATGCTGCAAATCGTGCTGGAACTCCGTCAGCCGTTCCAGCATCTGCAAACGATCACGATATGTCGCATCCGCTGTTTGCTGCTCCACTTGCCGAA
>CAZXHW010000087.1:0-14795 GCA_964639915.1 uncultured Heliomicrobium sp. | reverse complement strand
GCATGCTGACTTTGTTGTTATATTTCTGACCGATGCTTTTCACCTTTAAACAGCCGGTGACGTCGGTCGCGACGGGTTTTTCCAGATACACGTGTTTGCCTGCGCTGACGGCGGCTTCCAGATGATCTGGATGGAAATAGGGCGGGCTGGTGACCAGCACCAGATCAACGTCTTTCGATTGCACCAGCTTTTCGTACGACTTGTGCCCCTTGAACAAATTGGATGCAGAAATTGCCGGGCGGCCTTTTGATTCCGCCAGCTTGCTCAAGTTGGCGCGTGTGGATTGCAAACGATCTTCAAACACGTCCATTAACGCTGTGACGCGAACGTCTGTGTTGTTCAGGAATTCTCCGCCGTCGTAATTGCCGCGACCGCCGCAGCCAATGATGCCCAATCCCAAGGAGGAATTGGCTACCGAACCAAATGCCGTCGCCGACGGAACAATCAATAATCCCGCTCCCGCAGCCGCTGAAGTTTTGACAAACTTGCGCCGCGAAACGGATTGGTCAGAAGTTGATGCTGTTTTCTCTTTCATTGCTAGGTCCTCCAGGTTTTGAGAAGAAGTTTTATGGTGAGGGAATGGTCTACCCAATCCGTTAAAAGCTCAAGTGCCGGTCCGCAGCTTCAAAGCTCACCAGCCAATTGCGCAACCGTCTTTGCGCGGATCAGAGCCGCCAAACAGCGCGCCGGTTTTCGGATCAATCATAATTGCCTGGTACCCACCGAACATTCCCGGTGCCGGAGTCAGTTTGTGACCTTTGGCTTCCAGAGCCTTGCGCACCTCAACGCCAACGCCGGATTCCAGCGCCAGTCCACTTTCAAAATGCCGGAAGCGCGCCTGTTCACCCGCTTGCTGAACGTCCATGCCGAAATCAATCAGGTTCAGCAAAACCTGCGCGTGGCCCTGTGCCTGCATATCGCCACCCATCAAACCGAATGTCAACCACAGATTGCCGTCGCGGAAAACCATCCCCGGAATCAAGGTGTGAAAGGGACGTTTGCCGCCTTCCAGCTTGTTTGGATTGTTCGGGTCGAATGAAAACCCAGCGCCGCGATTGTGCAATACGACGCCTGTATCCCCGGCCACCAAGCCGGAACCAAACGCGCTGAAGATGCTTTGAATAAACGAAACCGCGTTGTGGTCTTTATCCACCACGGTCAGGTAAACGGTATCTTCGCCACCGCGCGAACTTGGCGGCGTGTCACCGCCCGCTTTGCCGGAATCAATCTTCTTGCGAAGTTCGGCGGCGTATTCTTTCGACAACAGTTTATCCAGCGGCGCTTTGTAAAACGCCGGATCGGCAATGTGCCAGGCGCGGTCGGCATAAGCCAGCTTTTTGGCTTCAACCAGCAGGTGCAGATATTCCGCCGAATTATGGCCGAGGCTTTTCACATCGTAGCCTTCCAAAATGTTCAGCATTTCCAGCACGGCCAAACCCTGATTATTCGGCGGCAATTCGTAAACCGTGTACCCGCGATATTTTGTGCTGATCGGATCAAGCCAGTTCGAAGTGTGATTGGCGAAATCTTCGGCGGTATGCAATCCGCCTTGCGACTGCGCGAACTTGAGAATCTTTTGCGCGATTTCGCCCGTGTAAAACACGTCGCGGCCTTTGGCAGCAACCAGTTTCAAGGTGTTCGCCAGATTTTTGTTGGTGAAGATTTCACCCGGTTGAAGCGGTCTGCCGTTCGGCAAGAACGTCGCGGCAAAATCGGCGTTGGCTTTGTGCTGGAGCGCGTTATCCCAATCGGCAGAAATCACATCCGACACGGGGAATCCGCGTTCAGCGTAATCAATCGCTGGTTGCAGCACGTCAGCCAGCTTCATTGTGCCGTACCGTTCCAGAAGTTTTGCCCAGCCATCCACCGCACCCGGAACCGTTACGGTATGAATCCCGTCTTGCGGAATTTTCGTGAAGCCGCGTTTTTTCAGTTCATCAATGCTGGCGGCTTTGGGTGAGCGTCCACTAGCGTTCAGCGCCTTCAACTCTTTCTTTTTTGCATCCCAAACCAGCGCAAACAGATCGCCACCGGGACTGACCATCATCGGTTCGACGACGCAAAGCACTGCGGCTGCGGCTACGGCAGCATCAATGGCGTTACCGCCCTGCTGCAAAACGCGAAGCCCAGCGGCAGAAGCCAGCGGCTGGCTGGTCGCCACCATTCCGTTCATCGCTCGGACAGCAGAACGAGTTCGTCCACCGCCTTTGGCCGGTTTGTCACCGATGGAATTTTGAGAGTTCACAGTCATCACGGATGCAAAGACAATCACTGACGCAAGCGCGAAAGCACAAGCTTTCAGGCAAAACATGGTTCCCCTCCACACTACTTGGTCTACCTGGTAATTCTTGATTGATGAAAAGATGCGCGAGCCGCACACCACAGGAAAATCTATGGCCATCATACGCAGATGGAAGCGAAGCGAAAAGTGATTGGCTGAATTCTTTGCCTGGAAATGAAACGCTGCCATTCACAGACAGGTAATCTGTCCGTAAATGGCAGTTCGAAGGAAGTCATTTCCTTTGGGCTATTTGCGCTCAAACGGATTGAAGCAGTCGGCGCACAGTGTGCAGGTTCTCTTTGGCGATAAAATCGTATGCTCCTGCTGTCTGAGCTGCTTCGCGTAATTCCGGGCGATCATAGCCGGTGACGATGCAAACACGAGCATCCGGCCAAACGCTTTTCAACTGCCGCGTCGCTTCCAGACCGTCCACTCGCGGCATCTCAATGTCCATCAAAACCCAATCATTGGCAGTCAGATGTTGTGCCGCGTAAGCGTCAACGGCCTGCGCTCCGTCTTCGCATTCGTAGACGTTTTCGGCCAGTCGAGCAACCAAACTGCGCAGCAGGCGGCGCATTTCCGCATTGTCATCCACGATCAACACTTTCATCATTGTTTTCACTCTTTCGCTGGGCACTCGGACGCGCTGCCTGCTTCGGGGCTACCGTTACTTACTGTGCTTCGGGATGAGGCGTTGGTTGAATACGAAATCAGCGACTGCTGGCTCCGGCAGCCGCTGATTTCCTTCTAAGGAGTGCAGTTCGGGATTGAAAACAGATCATGGACAGCCGGGCGAAGTCGTTAGTGCGTTCACCTGCCTTAACACGTTGTCCGGTCCTTTTAAGTACCAAGCTCCCAGCGTATCGCTATTAATTCTGGCGAACGAGACACTGAAAGCGTTCACCACGCGACCCGGTTGGAAGACTATAGGCTGGCCCTGGTACTGATTGCCCGGCGTAATGTAATTGTCCCCGCCAAAATAGATCGTCACGGCTGCTCCGGTCGTGTTGTTGTAGCCAAAACGTGCGGTGTATACGTTGTTCAGGCCACGCTGCACACATTCCAGGATCGGTACAATCGTTGGCGAGATTGTCACGGTGTAGCTGCGCGAGCCCTCGCACGTCCCGTTATTCCACTTCGCCTTAATCGTGAAGTTGAACGTGCCGGGAGTGGTGGGTGTGCCCGTAATGGTTATGGTGTTGGAAAACGCCACCAACTGTAACCCTGGCGGAAGCTTACCTGCCGAGACACTGTACGTATAAACTCCTGCCGGAGTCGCCGAAAGCAATTCGACGTAAGACACCGCTAGATAGGGCTGTTTGATCGTCATCGGGCTAACCGTCACCCCGCAGTTCGAGGCGTTGGTCACAGTCAGTGTGAAGGTTCGAGTTGCCTGAGCGCCGCAGTTATCAGTTGCAGTCACACTTACTGTGTAATTTCCCGGCGAGCTAATGTTCGTGACAGTGATTGTGCCCGTTGCCGGGTTGCCGGCGAGTGTGCCGGTGAATCCAGGCGCCGATGCTGTAAGGCTTGTCACCGAACCGTTGTCGGACGGCACCGCGCTGGGGAAAACCGTTATAGCTCCGCCCGTTGTGACCGAAGTAGCGGGATAAGTACCGAGCGTGGGCAATGGGTTGGGATTGACCGTAACGCTGAGCGTCGCTTCGGCGAATAAACCGCCGCTATCAGTAACGCGCAGCTTGAACTTAGCGACTGCCGCCGCGCAATTCGCCACGACTGAAGCGGTCACTTGCCCCGACGAATTGATGCTGATGTTGGACACGGTGACGCCCTGAACCGTCGCGCTGGCCGCGCCATTGGCCGTCACTATGAGAGTAGTGTTGGCTTCCTCAGGATCAGAAACAGAGGCGATTTGCGAATTTGAAACAGGGCTGCCCGCTGTGCGTACCAGAGCTGTTCCCGTAATCTTGGGCGACGTATTGGCCGCCCCTTTCGATTCCACCGAACCGGCATCGCAGCCTGTGGATTGGGGACGCGAAACACCGCGTTGATCGGTGGAACCGGGCGTGCAACCCGCGCTGCCCACAGGGATCATGTTGAACACCGGGCTGCCCGCAAGCGGCAAGTGCGTTTTGGTCAGGCCACCATTATTGGCCAGCGTGCTGAGCATCGCCCCGTTCGAGGCGACAACCTTGGTCGTGCTTTCTGCCCCTAAGGCACCAACGCAGGCACCAACAAGCACGTTGTAGCCGTAGTCGTGTTTGAAGTCGCTATAAGAGCCACCGCAGTCAGGCACGCTGTCTTGGCCATTGCCAGCGATGATCGAGCGTTTCAGCATTGGGCCTGAATTGGGTATGCCGCCGGTTTCGTCGCAGATCGCGTCGGAATCCAGGCCAGCGCTGTTGCCAGTGATCGTAGTGTCGTTGATTGCCGCCGTCACAAGGCCAGTCAAGTACATCGCGCCCCCTACCTTGTCGGCGCGGTTGCCGCTGATGGTGCTGTTCGTAATTTCCATTGCGAGCGAATTATGCTGGACATGTTCCATATACACTCCTCCGCCAAGGCCACTAGAGGAGTCACCAGGCATCTCACCCGCATGATTGCCGCTGATTGTGCTGCGCAGGATGCGAATAGTACCGCCGTTAAAATCCGGGTGAACCCATAAACCGGCGCCGTAACGACCAACGTTGTCGCTGATCGTACAGTCAATCAGCGTCAGGCTCTGCATGCCGCCATTGGAGAAAATCCCGCCACCAGGGTTTTGCATCGAGCGGTTGCCACTGACGACGACACGCTCAAGCGTGACATTGCTGCCTGGCGTCTGTATCCCACCGTCCGTGCCGTTGATAACGCGTATGTCGCGGACTGTAACGTTGGTGCCGAGTACTGTCGCGGCGTAGGTGCTGTTCGACAAATCAATGGTCGCGCCATTGCCTTCGAGCGTGCCTGGGAAACCGCCGAAGTACAGCGAGGGATAGGTACAGGGTTGCAAGCGCACGGTGACATCGTTGTCCGAGACGTAAATCGGCGTGCCGCACGGCACATCAATGATGGTGGCGGCGCGCGCTGGTTTCGCATCACGCAGCGCAACGCTGGCAAGCAGCGCCACCAGCAGGCTCAAAAACAGGGCGCGGATTCCACTTTTTGACCAATGACGACTGTTTTTATGTTGCATATATTTCTCCTGAAAGTTGGTGGCGTTGGCATCTAATGGGATTGCCATAAATGTTCCTTTCTTTGATTAGTGGGGTTCTTGATTTCAAGCTCCACCCGGGAAGTTTCACGGACAAATGCTTGTGGGGTGATTTTGAAAAACTGAAAATGGCAGATTTATGGACAAGTGCTTGCTTTCGTCTGGACCACCGGGTCCTGTACTGCCGCTGTCCCGCTCTGGCTGAGAGACACACTCACACGGAAATCCTTGCGGGTTGTATTGCCTGTCGCGTCCCGCACTTGCAGCGTAATGACATACACGCGACCATTCCCTTCATCATCACGTTCGGCGCGCAATTGAACGGATCGGCAATCCGACGAAATCACAATGTCTGCTGTCGTCGCGCCATCGCTGGGGCCTTTGGCATCGTCCGGCTCGTCGCTTGTCACTTTCTCAATCTTTACATCATTGAGTCTCAAGGCGGCGTTGCAAGCGTCACTGACGCCCTGCACCATCCGGCTTACGGTAAACGTGCGGTACGTATGATCGGCTGGCCAGAGTTGAAGATCCGGTAGAAGCGTCAGTGCAGGTGCAACGGCATCCACTACGGTGACGGTTGTTGTGCAGGAATTGGATGCGCCGTGCGAATCGGTGACTGTCAGTGTCACTGACGTCGTACCCAGGGGATACGGCCCTGCTGGTGACTGCGTAACGGAAATCGAATCGCCATCGGGGTCGTATGAGCCATTGTTGACGGAAGCACTGGCAGAGCAACCGGCTCCGCCAGTAACGGTAACAGCCTGGCAACTGACAATCGGGGCGGAGTTGTAAGCGGCCTCGAACGCGCCAATGTCGCTGTTGTCACCGCCGGTTGCGGGTGGAATGGCGGGATTATTGCTTGGCCGCATCTGGCCGCGCTGGTCGGCGCTCAGGCCAAAGCTTTTGCCCTTGTCAATCGCAGGGCTTCCCGAAAGCAAAGCCATGGTTTTTGTTGGGCCGCCATTGTTCGCCAGTGGCCCAAGCAGAGGGTTAATTGGCGAAGTGTGCGTGCCAACGATGTCCCGGTTCACATTGGGATTGCCTGGGGGAAAGTAGTTGTCGTAGCCGCCATTGTTGCCGATCAGGTTGTAACCTTTCGAGGTAAACGCCGCACCTGCATCCGGGCTATCATTTGCCGTATTTCCAGCAACGATTGTGTTCCCAAGCGCTACAACCCCTTGCTGGCTGGCAATCCCGCCGCCACTACTGGCATTGCCGAAACTGCTGCTGGCAGTGGCGGAATTTCCGGAGATGGTGCAGGCCGTCAGGTTTATTGTTCCGAGCGTGGTGTAAATTCCGCCGCCGGAACTGGTGGCAGCGTTGTCATTGCTGGCGATGACAGTGTTGCCGGAAAGAGTGCAGGTCGTCAGATTTACTGTTCCTTGCAAGGTATAAACCCCGCCGCCTAATCCAACGCTGGCGGTCACGCTGGGGCCGTTGCCATTGGCGATAACGGAATTGCCGGAGAGAGTACAGGACTTCAAATTTACCGTTCCGGTCCCGTTGAGAATCCCTCCGCCACTGCCACCGCTGCCGCTGGGTCCGCTGATGGCAGAGTTATTGGAGAGCGTACAGTCTGTCGCATTGATGATTCCGGTCCCGTTGGTAATTGCTCCGCCGCCACCAGCAGCAGCGGAAGTCCCGCCGGAGGCGGAGTTGCCGGAAAGCGTACAAGCCATCAGCGTCATGACTCCCCCAAGGTTGTAAATCCCCCCGCCGGAGCCGCCAAGGTCGCCAAAGGCGGTCGTAACACCAGAAACAGAATTGCCGGAAAGGGTGCAGGCTGTAATGGTTACCACGCCGGAATCGTTGAAAATCCCTCCACCAACGGGAAAGTTAGCGTAAACAATACCGCCACTAAGGTCGGCGCTTGCCCTTCGGCCATTGGCAATTGTCAACCCAGAGAGCGCGACATTCCCCATTTTGATATTGAACACGCGGACTGCATTGTTGCCGCTTACCGTCAATAGGTTTGCGCCCGGCCCTTGAATAGTCAGACTTTTGTTAATACTCAGTTCACTCACTAGCCTGATTGTGCCGGTCAATCCTGCCTGGAACGTGATCGTACCGCCCATATCCGCATCATTGATCGCTTGACGCAGACTGCCCCCGCCGCTGTCATTCAAATTCGTTACAACTGGGCTGGAAACCGCCCAGTGTGCTAATGCGCTTTGCTCAGCCCAATATCCCAATCCGATGCTTGTTGTGACTAGAAATAAGGCGAGGATGATTCGTCGTTTCACTGATGTTGCTCCTTTTCTGCCGTTTGCAGTATTTGACAAGTGATTGTGCTGTTACGACATCCCGTGCAGGATCAGCTTGCAGCCGCCGCGCCCTGTAGCGTGGGGTGTTTGCCGGGAAACGTTTCTTCCAGCGACGGGCGTGATTGTGCAGGAAAGGCTGAGGGTGGTGCGTCAGCAGGAATACTCATTTTGCCTGAGCAATTCTGCTCAATTTTCTGAGTAGTTCTACTTAGAGTTTTAGATCAGTTGCGGCAGTAGGGGCGCAAGATCTTGCCTTTCTGCTCAAGACAATTCGGATTTGTGCTGAATGGCAAATTTGACCAGCGCGTGGCTGCCGCGCAAATCGAGTTTTTGGCAAATGTGGGCACGATGATTTTCGACAGTGCGAACGCTGACGCCCAAATCGTCAGCGATTTGTTTGCTGGTTTTGTAATCGGCCAGCAACGCCAGCACGCGGCGTTCAGTGGCGGTCAATTCCTGCAAACCGGGTTGACGCAGCAAAGTCGAAGCCCGACTGTGACGGCTGAGCAACAAGGTGGAAAGCGATGGGCTGATGTAATTCTGTCCGGTGGCAACGGTCTTCAGGCAGTTAACGACATCTGCCGCCGCGCTGTCTTTAATGACGTAGCCTTTCGCGCCAAGATCAAGCGCTTCGTTAAAGTGCATCTCATCCTTGTGCATGGTCAAAAAGACAATTGTTACCGGCCAGCCTGCTTCGCGCACATGGCGCGCCACCGCAAAGCCATCCAGTTCCGGCATATCCAGATCGAGCAAAGCGATTTGCGGTTGCAGCGTTTCGATTTGCTCAAGCGCCGCTGCGCCGTCGTCGGTTTCAGCAATGACCCGCAATCGGGGATCGCGTTCGATCACCTGACGCAATCCCTGGCGAAAGATCGGATGGTCATCTGCAATCAAAATATGAATTTCGTCTTTCATACGTTTTCTTCAACAATCGTCAGCTTAACAGTAATCTTCGTACCTTGGCCCGGTGCGGAATCCAGCGTGTACTGACCGCCCAGCAAGCGCACACGTTCGGCCATACCAATCAGTCCGAAGCCGCCTCGGCGCGGTTCATTGGCGCTAACTTGCGAAGCGGCACTGAAACCATGGCCATTGTCTTCGATCTTTATCTGTACCTCACGTTCGTCCCGCTCAATTGTCAGTCTGGCCTCGGTCGCGCGCGAATGTTTGAGAATGTTGTTGACGCTTTCCTGCACAACTCGATAAAGGTTCAATTCAGCCTCATTCGAAAACAACCCGTCAATGTTTTTCAACCGGGTCCCGAAACGGATGCCCGAAGTGCGTTCAGCTTGTTGACACATGGCTTGAAGCGTTTTGGTCAAGCCGAAGCGCTCCATTTTGTACGGGCGCAAGTTGTAGGCGATCTCGCGCACTTCTTCAATTGCGTGTGCGCTGGCGTCAGAAATCTCAGCGATTTGTTCGCGCGTTGCTTCTGGGTCGTCGAAAGAATCCATTGCCAGAAAGCTGCGATTTTTGATGATCAACAGCGATTGCCCAAGGCTGTCGTGCAATTCGGCGGCGATGCGCTGGCGTTCCTGCTCCTGTGAATCCAGCAATTGGCGCGAAAACGCTTCCTGCGCCGCATTTGCTCGTTGCAGATTGGCGATGCGTTGCCGGTACACCAGAAAAACCGTTCCTGCCACGCCCAGCGAAACCAATGTCAAAAACCACCACGTTCGCCAGAAAGGCGGAACCACGACAATTCGGATCGAAGCGCCATCAGGATTCCAAATCCCATCACTGTTGGCCGCCGTCACGGTGAAGGTGTAATTCCCCGGCGGCAAATACGAGAAATACGCCACCCGGCGCGTGCCCGCGTCAATCCAATCCTTGTCTTGTCCGCTAAGGCGATAGCGGAAGCGCGCCTGTTCCGATTTGACGAAGCTCAATCCCGCGTAGCTGATTTCCAGATATTTCTGATCGGGCGCAATGCGTATCTCATCCTGAAAATTGACCGGGTTGCGGTCAATCAGCACCGATTCGACGCGCACCGGCGGCGGAAGAAGGTTTGGAGGAGCAGCTTTCGGGTCCACCACAACCGCGCCGCCCAGAGTTGGAAACCATAGGCGTCCATCCAGCGCCCGAATGCCAGACGGTTGACGCCCCCCGTTGCATTCGGCATTTCCCATTCCATCCTGCTGGTTGTAGGCCGAACAGATGATCGAAGAAATCTTTCCGTCGGCGTAATCGTTGAGCTGTTGTTTGCTGACGTGATAGATGCCCTTGTTGCAGCCAATCCAGAACATGCCGTAAGCGTCTTCCAGAATCTGAAACACGCCTTCGTTGTAGAGGCCGTTTTTGACGGTGTAGTTGGTGAATCGCCCGTTTCGAAAGCGGCTTAAACCGCTGTCATAAGTCCCGATCCAGAAAGTTCCGTCAGAATCTTCGTAAATGTAGCGAACGCTGTTGCCGGTCAACCCTTCGCGCTCTGTGTAATGCGTGAATTTGCCATTGGACAGCCGCGCGATTCCGCCATAGGTCCCGATCCACAAATCGCCCTGGCGATCTTCGTAAATGGCCTTCACATCCGAACCCGGCAAGCCGTTGTTTGCAGTGTAAACCGTGCAGGAATCTGCGTTACATTTAAACAAGCCTTTTTCAGTGCCAAACCAGAAAGTTCCGTGGCGGTCTTCAAGAATGGCAAAGACTGCTATATCCGGTATCCTGCCATCGCGGACATATTCCCCATTGATGAGCTGGCCCACTCCGCCGTAGGTCCCAACCCAAAGCCGACCTGCACGGTCTTCGTATAGGGCTTGCGCGGAAAACCGGTGTGAAGAATCGGTCTCAGGGGGAAAGTTTACAAACTGTCCATTCGCAGACCGTGTCAGGCCTCCAAGCGTGCCAATCCAGATGACGCCGGAGCGGTCTTGCAGAATCGGATAGACCCTGGAATCCCGCAAGTCGCTTTCCGTCGAATAGGTCGTTATGAATTTGCGGCTCAGGCGATTCAGGCCTCCAGCGTTGGTTCCGATCCAAAGGTTGCCTTCGCGATCTTCCAACAGGCTGCCAATCGCAATATCGGAAAGCCCGTCTTTTTTGGTGTATAGGGAAAACCGTCCATCTTGCAGCCGCGCCAGCCCTCCGCCAATCGTGCCGATCCAAATGGCGCCGTAACGGTCTTCCACAAATCCCTCCAACGGATTCGACGGCAATCCATCTTTTTCTCCGTAGCGTGTAACCTCCCCATCTTTGATTTTGAACACGCCGGAGCCATTTGCGCCAAACCATAAATTGCCCTGACGATCTTCATAAAACGGCGCGAAGCGGATGAAAACTGGCGAAATGAGTGGCGGATAGGAAGCGGTCTTACCGTCTTTGAAGCAATACAGTCCTGTTTCATCAAGTGTCCAGATTGCTCCGGAAGGGGCGAAAAACTTTCGAGCCTTGCCGGGATAGAGATTTTCCGGGTCAGGCAGCAGCCGGTTTTCGCGCCAATAAACATAGCCTTCGCGAGTTTGAATGTGCAGTCCGCCATCTCCGGTCAGTTGAATCCTGGGAACCCTGTTGTGCTGCAATCCGTCCCGTGTGGAAAAGCCTTTGAATACTCCATGCGCGTAACGCATCACGCCAGCGTCTTCCGTTCCAATCCACAGCGCGCCATCTGTGTCTTCCTTCAGGCAAATTAGCCGATTGCTGGTCATCCCCGGAGAATTGCTTTTGTTGAAAATCGTGAACCGCACGCCGTCATAGCGCACTAGTCCGTCCAGCGTCGTGAACCACAAATACCCGTCACGAGTTTGGCAGATGTCATTGATACTGTTTTGCGGTAATCCTTCTTCGGTCGTCCAGACGGTGATCAGGTAGTCACGTTTCGGCTCTGGCGGCGGTTGGCTGTTCGCAGCCACTTTGAGCAGATGAGCTGCGCCAATTAGAGTTAGGCAGAGAATCCACCAGCGCCGTCTCTTGATGAAGTTGACCCTGTTCACACGTAGAAATTGTTGACGAAGTTGAAGTTAAAGCGATCGGGTGTGGGCACCGACCATTCCATTGAAAAGCTTCGCCACTGTAAAACAAGACAGGCAGGCCATCAATGGCCCGCCTGTCTTTCGTTATGCCTGATGTAACAAGATCAATTCTGAAAGTTTTTGCCTCTTGTTTCTTTGTTTTACAGTTCAAATGGATTCGGATTTGTCCTGAATGGCAAATTTGACCAGCGCGTGGCTGCCGCGCAGGTCGAGTTTCTGGCAAATGTGCGCGCGATGATTCTTATCTTTGATAAGTGGTTGTTGATTCGAAACAGCCGTCCGGGAGCGATTCCCGGACGGCTGTTTCGCCATTTGAGGAAAGTGAATGTGACAGCTTACGGACAACTGCTCGTCTTCGTTTGAGCTGCCGCATCTTGCACAGCTGCCTGGCTGAAATTGACCGGCACACTTACCTTGAAATCCTTCCGCGTGGTATTGCCCGATGCGTCACGTACCCGCAGCGTGACGACATACACGCGTCCGTTTTTCGCAAGATCGCGTTCGGCCCGCAGTAGCACGGATTTGCAATCCCCGGCAATGACGATGTCGTTGATGGTAAAGCCGTCGCTGCTGCCCGGAAGGTCGTCAGATTCGTCGCTGGTCACTTTCTCGATCCTCACATCGTTGATACCCAAAGCCCTGTTACAAGCGTCAGTGACGCTCTGCACCATCTGACTCAGGTCCACTGTGCGGGCCGTGCCGTCAGTTGGCCAGAATTGAATGCCCGACTTGAGCGTGAGCGTGGGCGCAGTGGCATCCACGACGTTGACCGTGCGCGTTTTGGTGGCGACGTTGCCGCGACCATCGTTGGCCGTGTAGGTAATGGTATAGCTGCCGGGCACAGCGGTGTTGACACTGCCCGAAGCGGTCACGGCCACCGAAGTCGCGCAGTTGTCGAGGGCCTTCGCACCCGGATCAACAAAGCCGGTCGGGCATGTAACTGTCATCGGGTTGGCACCGATGAGTGTGATTGTCGGCGCGGTTTGATCCACCACCGTGACAGTCGCCGCGCAGGAACTGGACGCGCCATTACTGTCGGTGACAGTCAACGTGACGGTATGCGAGCCAAGGCCGAAAGGTCCCGCAGGACTAATCGAGCGGGCAATTGCACCGCCGTCAGGATCGTAGGAACCGTTATCAATTTGAGCTGCCATAATGCTTGCCGTGCAACTGGCTTCCGCCGAAACGGTCACGGACTTGCACTGGGCTACCGGCGGCCTGTGAATCGTCACGGTGAAGTTTTTGTAGCCGCTGATGCACCCCGTCGCGCTGTTACGTACGGTCAGACTGGCACTGTAAGTCCCGCCCGGCGCTGTGGCCGGGATAGCCAGCACAATGCGCGAAGCGGGCAAAGCTGCATTCGTCACATCCACAAAGCCCGCACTGTTGGCCGCCGTGCTGTAATCAATGCTGTATTGATTGGGGCCGCCCGTGGCACCGGTGTAACTCAAGTTCACGGTTTTCGTCCCCAGACTCACCACTGGATTTGCGCCCAGCGTGATAGCGGGCAATGGATTGACCGTTACGGTCGCGCTGCCGCTGCCGGTGATTGGGCAGTTATTTGAGTCGGTGCTGCCTGCAGCAACAGAATAAGTTGTGGTAGCACTCGGCTTGACCTGAAAAATGAACTGTGGGCCAGCGCCGCTTTGCGTGCCGCCGCCATTGGTAAGCGTCACGGTGTAAGGAGCCTCGCCTCCACTCACTGTCACGATGACATTAGACGTGCCCCCCAAACAAACCGCGCCGCCGCCTGACACCGTACCGGGCACCACCGAACAACCAAAATCAATGCGGAAGTTCGCATTGGACACATCAAAGAAGATGTTGTCCGCTGCTTCCACTTTGATGCGTGCTTTTGCTGTGGTTACGGCGGGCACGATGATTTCCGCGCTGCCCGTGTTCGGCGTACGGTCCAGCAATGTGATAGGAAAGCTCAAGCCGCCATCCGTCGAAAGCGAGATTTTCACGTTGGCGCAATTCACCGGGTTGAGAGTGGTATTGGCCACGTCCCAGGTAACGGTTTGCACCCTGCCGCTGCTCCAATTGACTGCTGTGTTCGGATTTGTGACCCGAAACGGTCCCGCTGTGTTGGTCGTGGCAATGTTGACTTTGGCGGAATTGGTTTCCCCGCCGCCAGCGTGGTTGTCGCGCGCCGTCACTTGAAAGGTCAGCGTGCGGGTTGTAGTCGGCAGAGTTTCACCAAGCGTCGTCGTGTTATTCAGAATGTCGCTCAATTTCGGAAAGGTGCGTGCCGGATTCAACGTTGGCGGGAACGAACGGAAGATGGGACCAACGCCGTCATCCGTGTCTGGCAGAGAGGCTGGGCCAAGATTGTATTGTTCCCAGCAATAGGTCAGCGCATCTCCATCCGGATCGCTGCCCGTGGCCGTCAAGGTAAAAGGCGTTTGTACCGGAATGGTGTAGCTATTGCCTGCGCTAACCGTAGGGGATGCATTGCCTGTCGGAGTGAGCGTAGCGCAATTGCCTCGGCCATTGATGTAGCTCGTCATTTGTTCCAGGCTGATTACATGAAAGTAGTCATCCCTGACTACTTGAAGGTCTGCGGAGGAACAATGTCCTCCATAGGACATGATGGTCGAACCACTGCCCGGTTCATAGGCTGACTGAGCTTCCCGATAGTCATCACTTTGGCAATGATTGAAGCTATGTTGGGCGCCAAACTGGTGTCCGATTTCGTGAGCGAGCACGAGATAGGACGTTGGGGTAGGTTCATATGTCCAGCTTTGCGCTTTAGTACGGTTGGCGCAGACCGATGCGGGCGCTGCGAGTCCGCCAGGAAGGTTTGCGGCTCTGAAGAGATGGAAGAGATGCCCGATGTCGTAATTCGCCGTGCCAATCACATTGTCGAGAGTTCTTTGGTTTTGGTCAGTAAGCGAACCATTCGCATTGAATGGATTGAATGGATCGTATGGATCAGTCTGATCGTTGGTGTAGATGAGCAGATCGTTATTGGCGACCAGCACCAGACGCACGGCCAGGTCGCGCTCAAATATTGCGTTAATGCGATTGATGGTTGCGATGACAAGGCTGAGAGCGCTGGCGACCGTTCCACCATGGTTAATAGCGTATTCTCCTGCCGTGGCTACCGCCAACCGATACGTGCGCAG
>CAZXHW010000086.1:0-14809 GCA_964639915.1 uncultured Heliomicrobium sp. | reverse complement strand
ATATCGGTCGGCAAAGCAACACAGACTGTACGCAATTATTTGCTGACCGGTACACTTGAAGAATTTGAACCGCCGCAGGGATTCGATAAATACGAGAAAATCGGAGCCGAAAAGCAACAGGAAATCACTCTGTACCGTGCCGCTCTGCGGAAAATCCAGGATCACTTGCGAGCCGGGAATGACCCGCAAGCGGTAATAGACTGGATCAACCGCTGGCACGTCAATACCCCGGACGCAGCGGAGGTCTAACGCCGTGTTCACGGGGCGCGGTGAACACCGAAGAAACCAAGCCGCACGGGAGCGCTCCCGTGCAACACGATGTTAGAAAGGCACGGATACGAAGAGGAAACATTATGAGCCAGTACCTCAATAAAATTGCAGAGCGAATCACCGAAAGACTCTTCACCAATGGATTTGATATGAAGGCAAAACGCCTTGTGCTTGAGATGCCCGACAAGTCCGATGGTGGCGGATGGTGCCGTGAGGCCGTCCGCGATCAAGTAGCAAATGAATTGATTCAGGTTGTGACCTTTTACCAGCAACGAATGGATGCCTTGCAGGATTATCAAAAAACTCTTCCCGATCCGATTCGCCAAGATGTGTGCGATATTCTTGCCAATGGTTATGTAGGGACGCGCAGTGCCGTCTAACGCTAAGATCACGCGGCGCTGTAGTGCCGTAAACAACAGCCCACCTGGGTGCGCTCGCGTGCATCGCAGGTTAGGCGAAACGGATACCGGAGGGAGAGTGACAAATTGAGTGTATTCACCGTTCCTGCTGGCCAGCGAGTCAGCATTACAACACGATCAGTTAATCTCACAATGACAGAGCCTCGTTGTAGCGGTGTGCTAGCTTTCGGTGTCACTTACGAAGCCACGGCGACCAACACGTTCATAACGGACGCGGCAGGCGTGCGACGCCGCAAATTTATTGACACCTCGATTGCCTTTTGCGGGCAGCACGAAATTTGGCTGTCTGACGGCCCAGATTCTAATGCACCCGAAGAGGATATAGACTGGGCGCTGCTGGGCGATAGTGCAGCCTAACAACACGTTCACCGGCACGCGCCTGTGAGCGTCAGAAGCGGACACGACGACGGCGCGTGTCCGGTGGAATGAATGTTATGCCAGAGCGAGTCTGGCAAGGAGTTTTATGGACGAACAAGCGTACATCGAAAAAAGAACCAAGAAATGTCGCCATTTCAATGGGCTGATGAATAAAACCTGTGATGCCGGGATTACCTACGAACAAGCCGGAATCTGTTGGCATCCAGGCAGACCCATCACTTGCACGGATGGTTCAGGGTTGTGCGGATTGGCGTCGTATTACACACCTGAAGAAGCCAAGCAACGTTACGATGGCTTGAACTCCTCGCTCAAACAATGGGGCGAAGACATCAAGAATGACATCTGCCCCAATCACAAAATCCCGATCACGAAGCGACAAGTTGGAAGATGCGTCTATGCTTCTCCCTGCAATTGCCGCTTGTATCAAGGAACGTTGGCACCACGCCACCACGATACAGCGGCGGCATAACATGTGCTTTAGCGATAGCGTATACGCAATCCGCAATTGCCAGGGAAACGCGGATTGCGTATACGCAAATTAACCTTATGCCATTAACAGCCTCACAGCCCATTAAAGAACGTCGTCGCAAAGGTGGACGCCCGAAAAGCGGCATCCCGCCGATGGCGACCACGATCAAGGTCAGAGATGACCAGAAGGCGCGTGGGCAGGCGCTGGCGACGTGTTACCGCACCTGCGATGAGGTGCTGCGCGGGGCAATTGACCGAGGGTTATCCTTGATCGAGGCTGAGCAGGCGTCACGCCTATTGCCGAATTTAACTGCCAATCCCGCCGATTGGTAACCCTAAACAAATAAATCACAAACTTCCCCTAGTCTTCTATCGCGATGATTACCATCGCAGAAAGGAGACCGGTGGAAAAGATTTTCTCGCAGCCCAAGTCCACTTTACTAGGGATGCTCGTTGCCGTCCTCTTCGGGCTGGTCGGAATGATCCATAACGGACACCTCGACCTGTTTTCTCTGCCAGACACTGCAACCGCAGTTCCCATGCTTGCGGCGTTGGTTGTTGGCGCAATCAGCACCGACAATAGCGCATTGGTGCGCTTGTTCTTCGATAACTGGAAAACAACTGTCATCGGATTGGCAAGCGCGATTTCAACCGCAGTCTTGGGCACCCTTACCAGTGGAAAGCTCAGCAACCGAATTTTGATCCTGTCCGCTGTTGCCGCGATTTTCGGGTGGGTCTCTAAGCATAAAGACGATCCGCCTAACCATTCGCCGCCCATCGCCTAGTATCGCCAACACTCAACCGTCCATCTTTAATTTACGAGGTTTCACATGAAAAATAATATCTTTGATCTTTTTCGCGTTCGACGATTCAAACGACTCGTCCTCGTGTTCGGCCTGGCAATAGTCGGGCTGCTCGCCTCCGCCTGTCCTGTCGAGGAGCGCACCAAACTGATGGCAGTCTCGGCAGACTTCTTTGATGGCCTCGAAGCCATTTCTCAAGTGACCGAAACCTACAACAAATCAATGCTTCGCGTAACCGACGCCAAAGGCAATGCGATCCTGCGACAACAGCTTTCCGATGGCGATGCTCTGCAAATCTACAACTCGCTGAATCGTGTCGGGCAAAGTGTCAGCAGTTTCAAGCGCGTCCTGAAAGAAACGCCCGTCATTACGGGCAACAATAAGGGCAAATTCCTGCCCCTGCTCGACAATATAACAGGCGAACTTGACCGGCTGAATCAGCAAAGCGTGTTTTTCGATTCCACCGCCGCCCGCACGCGATTCGATCAAGCGGTTAAAATCGCCAGCGGCTCGATTCGCATTCTTCGGACGCGACTGGCGCGCATTCGTTCGCCAGTCGAAACGGCCTCGCTTCCCCTGGGCAAATTCGCGTCCCAATAGTGCCGCCATAAACCGCGATACAACCCCTATCCAAGAAAGAACTTATGCTAAAAGACATCGTGACCGACATCCTTCAAATCGCCAACCTCGCCGTGGGCATTGCCGCGCCACAAGCCGCGCAAATTGTTACCCTTGCGACAGGGACGATTGAGAAAATTGCCGCCAATCACGGCAAGACCTACGAAGAAACCCTGGCGCTCGCCGATGAGGCCGAAGCGACCTTCTTCAAGAACAATGAACGCCGTCGGCAGGAGTTGCTCGCCAAGCAGTTCCCTCCACCGGGATGACGGTAAAAATTAAATCTCAATCCCCCTCAGAATGCCTCTCGAAAGGGAGGCTATTTTATGCAGCTTGGAAAACATTTCACCCTCGCCGAGCTTACGCAAAGCCAAACCGCCACGCGACGCGGGATTGACAACACGCCCACCGATGAAGCGATTGCCAATCTCGAAGCGCTGGTCTCCACCATTCTCGATCCCTTACGCGAAAAGCTGGGGCATCCCATCACTATCAGTTCTGGCTATCGCAGCCCGGCCTTGAATGCAGCGATTGGCGGGGCGAAGAATTCGCAGCACCTAATTGGCGAAGCTGCCGACATCAACTGCCCTGCGATTGGGGTCGCGGCGCTCTTCGATGCGATTCGCTTGAGTAACCTGCCCTACGATCAAGTCATTGACGAGTTCGGCCAATGGGTTCATGTGAGCTTTAGCATCCAAGACCGCCGCCAAGCCTTGCGCGCGCGCCGCGTCGGCACCGAAGTCATTTACATCAACGTCTGAGGCGCACTCAGATCAACCGCAGTGAACATCATCACCACCGCAAAAGGAGACTTTATGTTCCCAGGCAGAGACATTTTGGAAAGAAAATTTGAAGGCCACACCGATGCCGAAATCTTCGCAATGGCCAGGGAAGTCCACGACGCAGCCGACGCAGCCTTGGTGCGCCGAGGCACGAGCCTGGCGGAGCTTTATCAGCAAGCCGAGGAAACCGCCTTGGCTGCCGATGCACCTACTAAGACAGAAGCCAGTGGCAAAAGCAAAGGGCGGGGCAAGAAACCCGTGCCGCCTGGAATTGGCAAGACGGAAACCGATATGGGCGATAGCAGCCCCCAAGACGATCCGCCCACTGCGTAATCAATCTCAATCATTTTTCTCGACGGAGGCAACTATGGCTAATTTACTTTCTCTCATTGGACAGCTATTTCAAAAACATCAAGCAGCAAATTCTGATGTAAGTCAGGCATCGCCGTCGCCTCCGTCAAGTCCTTCCTTTGGGCAACGTCTAGGCGGATTTTTTGAAGGCGGACGCGAAGGAGGGATTATGGGTGCCATTGACGGCGTGCGCGGCATGCAACAAGCAAGATCACCCCCTACTGGCGCGCCTCGCCCTGTTCTCAAGCCTCGCCCCGTGCCGCCGCAACAGGATACCGCTCCGCCCGCCGATCCAGGTGCGCCGCCGCCTGTTGCGAGCGCGCCGATGATAAACGGACTAGATACGCTGGACTTTCTCAATAAAATCAAAGGCCGACGAGCACCGCTCCCTGACCTGCCAACCTACACACCACACGACAAGCACGGCTTTGGTGAGCGCGTCATTGGATTTTTTAAAGGCGGGCGACAAGGCGGGCTTGGAGCCGCCCTTGAAGGCGCGATCCATCCAGAGACAGGCGAGTACCAGCAGTTCGTGCAAAACAAACTGTATCCAGCCCTCATGCAACGCAAGATGTTGGGCGACGAGCAGGATGCAGAAATGAAAGCGGCCTTAGAAGTATTGAAAGGAATCAGCGGCTACAACAAAGAGGAGCAAATCGCTGCACTCAATACGCGCAAACAAAACTGGGCAGAGAATAAGCCAGTCAGCGTCCCGGAAGGATCAACCCTCGTGACCCCACTAGGGAAAGTCCTGTTGAAGAGCCAGAAGCCTGCACATATTGATACCAGCACGGAGTACGCACAAATATGGAATGCAGAGAAAGGCAAATACGAACCACTGCTGGACGATGAGGAAAAGCCGCTTCTTTCGCGGCAAGTAAAAGAGGAAATGCTGCGCCAGCAAGGACAAACCAACCGCTTAACGTACGCACAAGGACAGCAAAATGCGCGCACGCACTTTGTGCAAGGGGAAACTAACAAACGTGCAGCAATGCAGGAGGCAGGTCGAAACCGACGATCTGGCTTGAAAAAAAACGGGCAGCCTGTGATGGGCAGGAAGGTCTTTGATGAAGACGATATTGAAGACATGATAAAAAATGACCCTGAAGTCAAAGGGTTAACTGCTGAAGAAGTTCGTCACCAACTCGAAATGAGAGGGCTAAGATTCAAGCCCAAACCAACCCCATAAAATATGCCTGACCCAATTGCTACCGCCTTCCTGCGCTCGCTCAAACGTCGAGGGCGCGCGAAAACCATCACTGATATTGTTGGCGATGTAAAGTCAAAATATCCCAACATTAAAGTGACCGTGGGACAAGGACGCGTCCACGCCAAACGTGGGCTTGACCACACCAATGCTGCTGACTTTGCCATTGATCCAGATTCATCAGAGGGAAGAGAGATCATTGGTAGTCTTGAATCACAAGGCATTCCCTACGTGGCAAGCGACGGCACGGAAAGCTGGTCAACAGGCCCGCATGTTCACGGTGGCGACGTTTCCCAGCGTGCGAGCCAATATATCGCTCCTGGCACGACCAGAGACCGTCTCTATCAAATCGCCGAGCAAGTAGAGGAGCCTGCTGACCCGATTGAAGCTGCGTTTCAGCGGTCAATCAGGCGACGCGCTTCCACGCCACCAAAACCCTCAGCGCCTGCGCCCTCGTTATTACCACTGCAAGACGATCTCAAGGGCCTGTACGCGAAGTTAATATCGGGACAAACTGTAACACCGCAAACTACTATAACGAGCGAGCGAGCGCCCAAGAAAGTCCAAATGCAGGCTCCGCAGCCAGCGGCAACATTATCCGCTCCGCCAATCACCCCGAACGAAACAGGGCAAGTGATCAAACTTGATGATGGCGAAAGCGTTCCTCCGAAAGAAGAACCCTATGTAGAAAAACTTGACAGCGAACCAGCCTTCACGCCAGAGCAGTTCAATCAAGCAGAAACTGCCCGCTTGCAGCAGCAAGCTCCTGCCAAACCGCAAAGGCTGCCCGACGTGCGACAGATGGCGCTCCCCTACACACAACGATCCGCGCAGCCAGTTCCCGCCGAAGATGCACCGCAGGCTCGTCAGTTACGGATTGGCGCGCGAAACCTGCAAGACCTAACGGGCGCGCGATTGACGCAAGCCGTGGTAGCCACCTTCAACCCTGACGACCGAGAGGCCGCGAACTATCTCTTCAGTCTTGTTCCGCGCGACGAACAGAACGACATCTGGACAGACTCTGCCTCGATTTCCCCGACACAGGTAGACGGACGGCATACAGGCTATGCAGCGACAGTCAGCATTCCCTTATGGTTCGAGAAAGGCATTGAGGCGTACAAGCAGGGAGGGCCTGCGGCTGCCGTGAAAGCCATCCGCGAGCGGCAAGCAGCGGAGCAATCCTTCACCGCAGATGAAATGGAGCGTCAGGCAGACCTGCAACGCGAATTGGAACGCACTCGTAAAGGACTGGCAACAGGCGAAAAGCCCATAGCGGTTGCGGATAACTTGCTCAGTCCTATCCAGCAGTTTGCGGGGAAATTCGGGAGCGGGGCACTGGGAATTGCGGGAGCCACCGCAGGCGCTGCTGGACTGAATTCTTTAGACCGATTCCTAACGCAAGCTTCGCAGGAAAGTTACGCCGGAACCGCCAACAGGCAACGCTCCGTGGAAGAAAACAACCAGCGCGCAGACCTTTCACCAGTCACAGTGGGACTGGCACAGGGGGTCGGTAGCTTGCCCGTCTTTGCTGCAAAAGTAATGGCACCGGGGGCGGGTGCCTTGTCGGAGTTAGTTGAGAATGCCAACCAACCGCTTGACCAGGCACTGGGCCACGCCTTTCGGTCAGAAATGACCGGACTAGGGATACAGGCATTACAAGCCGCTGGATTGGCTGAGTATTTTGCAGGTCTCGGCCAACCGGCATTGCAAGTCGCCGCGCGCAGCGTCGAGGGTGCGGTAGCAAATACGCTGCTGTCTTCCCCTGAGTTGCTGGCAACGTACCAGAAAGCACGGACACCAGAAGAGCGAAAAGCATTACTGGCTGAACTTGTAACAACGGTGGTTGTCGGCGCGCTTCAATCAAACCTGCCACGTGCATTAGGCGGAGGCGGACTGCCAGAGCGTGCGCCCAAAGTCTCACCACTTGAACAAGCGATGCGCGACCCGCAAGTCATCGCTGCACAGAATGCGGTCAATCAAGTCCGTACTCAGATTGCCGACCTGCAAGCCAAGCAGGTCAAAAATCAACAGCAAATGCAGGCGGGCTACATGCCGCCCTACAAAGACGTGGAGGCGCAATTGCAGCAAATGGCGGCGGCGCACGATCAGGCAACGGCCAATTTTAACGCCTTACTGCAAACCAAAACTGCCGCATTGCAAAAGCCGCCCAGCCTTTGGCAAGCCTTAACGCAACTCCCTGAAGGGGAGACGCCCGCCAATCTTTCCACGGACAGTCTGGGGAAAATATTATTCAACGAACTTTTTCAGCGCAAAACCCGCACTGTCACAACCGATGCAACGGAAGCAGCCGCAGCGCCAACTGAATTGGCGAGACAAGCAGACTTCACGGAAGCACGTCTGGATGATTACCTCAAGAGCATAGAGACAACAGGCACCAAGCCCCTACCACCCGATGCAACACTCGATCAGGCCAAAGCTGCCTATCAACAGGCTGTTCAGCAGTTCGGCGCAGACTCTCCGGCAGCGGCCAGCGTTTATGAACACATCAGAAAGTTATCGCCGAATGCGCTAATCGAACAAGGGAAAGAAGCTTTCTACAAACTGCCAGAAGCCGAGAGGCTACTGAACCGATTAGGGAATGAAGTCGGCACGCCGAAAGGATTGAAAGAAGTTGACGGACTAATTCGGAAAGCAAAAATTCAAGGCGTAACCGCCGAAGACATTGCTGCCGATTTTCTCTCCCCAGAGAAAACTGCAACCGACGACCTGCATGCTGAGTGGAAAAGGCAAGGGTTGCCGACACCGGGGACATTGCGCGGGAATGGATACAAGGCGATCCAAGGCGGGGAGAGTGGCAAGCCGGAAGCGCCTAAGCGAGTTATTGACTTCGAGACAGGGCCCAAGGCATCGAGTATGCCAGAAACACCGCTTTCAGCCGCACCGACGGCGAAATCCGCAGAGCTGAAACTGGACACCGACCTGCGCGCCAAACTGAAAAATCCGCGCTGGAAGCCTTTCAATCTCGAATCCGGCGGACGTGATTCCGCGCGCATCGCTTCACGCGAAATCAATCTGCCGTCGAAGCCAAAACCAACCTTCACCACAGAAAGCACTGCCACGCGCGCCACCGTCCCGCTTGAAAAAATCTGGCTGGGCGAGAAGTCACTGAACCGCGAAAAGCTCCTGGCCGCGAGTGAAAACCTGAAACAAGGATTTAAGGAAACCAGCAATGATCCGATCATTCTGGCGCGCGATCCCAAAAACCCGGAGCAGTTCATCACACTCGCGGGCGACCATCGGATTGCGGCGCTCAAACTGATGGATTACAACGGCAATCTTCCCGTCATCCTCCGTGAGTCGAGAATCGAAGCCAAACCCGCCGGTTCGCTCTTTGGTGAAACTATCAGCCGCGATCCTGAATACATCGCCCAACAACAACGCGCCAACGAGAAAGAAGCCGATGCTCGCTGGCAGCAACGCGCCGAAGGCACCGCCAACCGCCCAATGAGCGAGCAAGAACGGCGTGAGAACGTGTCGCCGATTGCTCTCATTCGCCGCGAGCTTGGCACGATCAATCCCGGCATCCTGATGGGAGAAGGTAAGCATCTGCGCGAAGGCGGCATTCACGGATTGCTGAGCAAAAAAGCAAAAGCCAGCATCAATGATGCGCGCGAACTCTTGCGCGATTCCGACTATCGAATGCCCGATGGCAGAAGCTTCGACGACGCCTTCGATGATGAAGTGTTGTCGTTTTTGGAAGAACACGGCACCACCGCACGTCCTGAATCAATGGCGGATTTCAACGCTGAGCGGAAATTAGCCGCCGAGGAAGAAGCGCATTACCGAACCAAGGAGGCACAAGCAAATGACCCAAGCCGAAATGAACGAACTGACTTGGATGGCGAGGATGCACCGAACGAACCAGTATCACAAGATCGAACAGCGAATCGCGCTGAGACTCGCGCCGAACCGGAAACACGAACGGAAGCCACCGAAGCCACCCGCACCACTGACAGGGAAGCCCCGCGTGCCGAGTTGGGGCGAGATACCACAAGCGAAGTTAGAGCGAGCGATGAGCAACCCGACGCTGAAGCCCTGACCCGCACCGCTCCGACCGACGAAGAACTTGATCAAATGGCTCGCGCCAATGAAGGGCCTAAGCCCGAAGAAGGCCAGCAGCATTTTTTGCCCAAAGCAGAAGCCAAAGCAGAGCCAGCGCCCCAATTAAGTGAAGCCAATTTGGTCGAACGCCGTTATCTGCAAGAATTGATGGCCGCGCGCGCCGCACGCATTGGCAACCGCCAAGAAAATGTCGGCAAATTTGGCAAATTGCGCTCCCTTGCTGAAAAGGCGTTGATAAGTAAATCGGGCGAAAATTTGGCACCGCTCGCACGCCATCCTGAATGGGCGAAGCATCTGGACATCACCCCTGATGCTTCGCCACAGCAAATTCTTGATGCCGTCGCGCAAGACCTCGTAAACGATCCGAAGATCATTCGGGCATCGCAGATGAGCCCTGATCATTGGCAGCAATTGCTGGCAACCAAAGCGGGGAATTGGTCAGAGAACCTGAAAGAAACCGTTGCCGCCACGCTTGCCGCTTCAGATTTATTCAATGCGCGAAAAGATGAATTCCTGGCCGACCCCAAAGTACAGGCCCTGCTGGAAGCTCCCATTCCACCACGTGCGCAGGCTGTGCGTATTCGTGATTTACACCAACTTGCAGAGAGGTATAATGGCGACTATGAAGCAACCAACATCACCCGACACTGGATCGAAACCACCCTCAAACTTCGACAAAGAAGCCTGGCAGAAAGCCGGAGAGGAAGCGACGCGGCAGGAATTGATGCGCCTAATGAACAACGCGCCGAAAATCGCGCCCGAACGCCTGAAACGGATGGCGGAGCAGAACCGGCAGCGCAAGGGGATTTCGCTGAAGCGCCAAGCGCAGAGCCGCACGGTAGCCGAGACAACCCCGAACGACGAGAACCGCAGCCAAGCCTTGCACGCGATCAACAAAGCGATCAGCAAGTAGCCCCGCCAAGTCTTTCCGAGCAAATCAACCAGACCGCGCACGAAGCCGCCACCTCGCCGCGCAATAATCTTGCTGAACCCACTGAGGCCCAGAAGGAGGCTGGGAATTATCGCAAAGCACATATTAATGTTCACGGGTTAGATATTTCCATCGAAAACCCAGCCGGCTCGACGCGCTCAGGCGTTAGCTCCAACGGCGAACCCTGGGCCATAACGATGGAAAATCATTATGGATATATCCGCTCGGTTGATGGTGAATTCGGCATCAAAGGCGCAGACAAAGAACATCTGGATGTCTATATTGGCGACCATCCTGAATCCGCAAAAGTGTTTGTTGTTGACCAGATTGACAAAGACACGGGCAAGTTTGATGAACACAAAGTGATTCTTGGCGCAACTGACCAAGCCGGTGCTGAAAAGCTTTATGACGCGCATTTCAATGACGGCAAAGGCCCCGACCGTCGCGGCGCAATCACAGAAATGGATATGCCAGTCTTCAAAGACTGGCTAAAGAATGGGAACACGAAAAGCCCTGTCCGATTTGAAAATTCTGCACCCATCAATGAGGCTGAAGCCGCACGTCTCACCACGCGCTTGCTCGACGGCACCACGAAACCCGGCTATCTGGAAAAACTCATCAGCGAGGGCAAAGACGTTGCGACCAATCAAGAAGCCCTGCGGCGCCACGAGGAAACCAAAGCGAACCGAATCTCCGCGCCCGATATTGATCCTGACGCACCTGGCGCAATGAAGCCAGGAGAAACTTTATTGCGAGCAGCACAGGAAGCCCGCCAGCGGATCAAGGAAACTCTGAGCGGAACTCAGGCCAACGACATCACGCAAGTGGTTGCCGATCTGACCACTCTTGCCGCACACCACCTCTATGAAGGCGGCAAAGCCTTTGGGAAATGGGCGACGGAGATGATTCAGGCGTTTGGCGCAAAAGTGCGACGCGCACTGCGTCCGGCGTGGGAGCAAGCGCAAAACAACCTTGCCAGCATGATGAAATCTGATTATGCTGGACGGCAAGGAGAGTTTACTTATGAACGCCGCACCGACGCTGAACCAAAAGCCGACCAACTTAGCCAAGCCATCCGACGAGACTTCCGCGAAGGAGATGACGACACCCTATCCTCCACAGATGGAAAGATGGCAGTGGGGCAACGAGGTGATCGAAAGCCCCTTCGAGGAAGAGTGGGAAGAGGAGTGGGATCGCCAGCGGGAGGCAGCGGCGTCCGCACTACCGGCCTTGGCATCACCGCCCAACTCGCCCGCACCGGCAGAATAGACCTGCGCGGACAATCCGTGCAATCTGCGCACGACATAGCGCAACTGGCCCAGGTCTACCGCGATCCCCGCATTGAGACCTTCCGTATCATTTACACCAAAGGCGGCCAGATCGTTGCTCACGAAGGAACAACTTCGCGGATGCCGGATTCCGCCGCGCCCTTTGCAACCGAAAACACCACACGCGGATTCGCCGAGATGAAACGACGAATGCAGCGGCTGGGCGCTGATGGCTATTACCTCTTGCATAATCACCCCAGCGGACGCCCGAAAGCTTCCCGTGCCGATCTGCTCAACACCCAGCGATTTGCCGAAACCGTGCCAGGGTTCAAGGGACATGTCATTATCAACTCTGGCGAATACGCGGTCATTGATCCGACTTTGCGAGCACCGCAATATCACTCCATCCCTAACCATCAGGAAATACTGCTTACGCCCTCTGTGCCACACGACTTACTCAGCCAGCCCATTCAGACGCCCGCTGATGCGATGCGACTCGGCAAGACCTTGCAGGCAAAAGAGGGGTTTGTCACGCTGGTTTATCTCGGTGCGGATAATCGCGTGCGCGCGATCCAGGAAATGCCCGCCGCACTTTTCCAGCGCGCGCAGGAAGCCAGTGATTATTTGCGTGGTCGCCAGCGAGCGTTCGGTGCCACTCGTATCATTTCCCACGCCACCGACAATGCGTTATTACTGGAACCCGCCCGTGCCTTAATTCGCGCTGGCGCGATCTATGACCACCTTGACCAACGGGGACGTTCTGAGCGTCCCGCCGGCCTGCCCGAAGTACGCACGAAAGCCAAAGGATTGCGGGTTGAGGAAGACGCCCCATCAGATGATCAGGGATCAATTGCAAAGGCGGTAATGAAGGCAGGCCAGTACGTGAGCAAGAAAATTGGCGGGGAAGTATTGCGAGATAGGATTTACACCACCAGCGAATATTCCGAGAAAGTCCCTTTGCCCGCCGGATTCGACGTCAGGAAATGGGCGACAGCCACACGGGAAGCAAAAGCCAAAGCCTCCCTTGCCCCTGCTGACATCAACTACGTGGGACGCCTGGTAACGCAGGCAATGGACGCCATCAGCCAGAGAGACGGCGGGCGCTTCGCGGAAATCAATGAAAAGCTAAATCATCTACTGCGACCGCGCGCGCTGAAGCCCGTCTCGATGCTGGGCGACGCACAGCGCAGTTTGAGCGCAGGGGGCGAATTTTCTTTTCTCTTCCGACAAGGGCGCAAGCTGGCGCTGGCAGAACCTCGCACGTGGAGAAAAGCCGCGCCGGAAATCGTCAAAGGTACGTTCCCTTATCGAAGAAAGGACACACAGGGAAATAAAATCGGCAAGCCCATCTTCAACGATGCCGCCAAACAGCGATATTTCAACACGCTGGCAGAAATCAAGGCCGATCCGAAATGGAGCGTGGCCGAAAAAGCTGGGTTGGACGTGGCCGCCATTGGCGAAACGGAGTTCACCGCAGCCATGCATACGCACGAAGAGAACACCTCAACGGGCATCGCGCGTCAGATTCCCGTCCTGAAACAAACCGAGCGCGGCAACAAGGCATTTATGGCCAAACTCGTTTTCAATGCCTTCAAAGCGCGCGTGGAGCGAGCGGGTCTCAATCATGTGACCGCCTCCGACATTGCCAACAAAACGCCGGACGGGATGAAAGTCAGGAGGCTGGCCAAAGATTTGAATGTCTTGAGCGGACGCGCAGATATTCCAGAAAAAGCGCGTGCTTTTATCAACGTGACTTCTCCAGTGGCTTTCGCTTTGCGCTGGGGCATCAGTAATTTCCAAACTATCATGCGGTACAATCCACTGCAACTGGCGCGTTATCTAGGGGCCGCGCCTGCCAAGCGCGGGAAACTGAGCAATCTAAATCCGC
This sequence comes from uncultured Heliomicrobium sp., assembly GCA_964639915.1. GTDB lineage: Bacteria > Acidobacteriota > Blastocatellia > RBC074 > RBC074 > RBC074. Next base: position 1,343 of record CAZXHW010000086.1, on the reverse strand, counting down.
AGCGACTTTTGCCCGAACGTGATCAGGTTTCCATGCAGCGCGCCAACGATGCAGCCAAGATGGCGCTCTGGAACTTGGGCATCGTAGCCGCAATCGGCGGCGTTACCAGACTAGGAGCGCCGGTTTCCGTCGAATGGCAAGACCCGGATTCTCCTGACTTCCTGAAGATGAAGTGGGGCAAACAACGCTACGATCTTGGAATGGTAGGCAATACCTTGCGTTACGTGCTGCGGATGGCCAAGCGTGGCATGGAAACCTGGCAAGGCGACGAGAAAGCGCCCGGCAAAGTATTTGACCAGACGGGTCAATTCCTGCGACAAAAAGAGTCCCCGCTGGTAAGCCTGGCGCACGATCAGCTTTACACGCGTTATAAAGGCGATCCCGTCGAAGACATTGACACGGGCAAAAAAATACAGGTAGGGCAAAATGCCATTGGAGAAATCAAGACCGTCGGAGAGTCGGTGCTGGAGCGGGCCTATCCAATAACATGGCAACAGGTCGTCAATGCTGTGCTGGACGGCAAAACAGAGGACATCGTCCCTGCCCTGGCCGAAGCCATTGGCGAAGGCGCACAGTCTTATGAATCCCGGATGGAGCGCATTTCGCCCAACACCAAAACAATGCTGACGCGCGATTACTCTTCGTCCAAAGGCTATGAACCTGATGCGCACTTTACGCGCCGCGTGGAGCGGGCCAGGGCGCTGTATGAAACCTATTTCCCGCGCCTGCAAAACGCCCCTCAATATCAACGCGCCGACGAAGAGCAAAAAGTGAAGATCGAAACGGCCCTCACCAATAAAATCAAAGACCTGAGCTATGAGAGCAACGCAAAAATTGACCTGGATACGCTGCTGAAGAAGGCCGCGAGCAGCGAGAAAGCAGTAGAGACGAAAGAAAAGAAAGGGCTGAAACGGCGCGCGCTGCAACAGTGGTGACAAGCCTAAGATTTAGCGGCTCCCACTATCAACAGCAGCGCGACGCTAACAATAATAGTCCCCACAAAAAGTACAACCGAAATTAAAACGTCTTTATACGTTCGCCGATTAAAACGATTACCGCGATCCAGCCGAAAGGCATACACCAAGAGCCAACCAAGCAAGCAAGGCGGATAGACAAGAACTAAAACTGCATGCACTAGCCCTGCGATTAGATTAACGACAGGAATGAACCCGACAGCGAACGTTACGGCATAAAGTTTGGCAATAATGCGCAACCAATTAGCCATTCGCGCGGCGCTCGCTTCACGATCAGTTGGTGGCTTCACATCAGGATCAAGATTCAGTACGGATTGCATCTCAACTCCCCCCCCCCTTACACTTGGAACAATCTGCCCGGGTCAACGA
>CAZXHW010000085.1:0-14834 GCA_964639915.1 uncultured Heliomicrobium sp. | reverse complement strand
GATTTTCAACCGTCCAGTACCGTCCGCGAATGAAGTCGCGATAGCGTTTGGTTTCTGTCAGCAGAGGGGTGAAAAATGAACGAGTGTCATATTGGGTAAATCGGTTTCTGCCGGCCGAAGCAATATCGAAATCCAACCGCCAATAAGAATGGTGCATGTGTGCGTTGCAGATGCAGGAATTGTTGACTCCATCAAACCCGAACCGTGCGCGGATTACGCCCGCTGGCGAAAACTCCCAACGGCTGATGTAGCGATACCAGCCGGCTTCCATCTCGCTGACAATGGTAACTTCGTTATTGTTTGGGTCTTGATAAATCGCCACGCCGCGGAAATTGCCTGTGTCGTTGTGAGTCGGGCTATCAACCATGGTTTGCGGAGCTGAGTTGCAGATCCGAACGCCAGGCGCGGGATCGGCAACACTGCTATTGGCCATGAAAGAACCTTCCTGCCATTGCCAGTCGCGGTACGGGCCACAAGCGCCGTTGTCATACAAAACATTCAGGATAGGCACGTGAGCGCGCTTCAAAATGGGTTTGCCAAGATAAGAAATGTCCCGCAATTCGACGCCGGATGCGCGTGTGCCAGATGAAGCTGCTGGGCGAATCACAAGCATCTGCCAAATGGGAGTTCCACTGACGCTAATGGTTAAGTTGTACTGTCCTGCAGTTCCACGCGAAGTCGTCCCCTGGCCTGCATTCGTGGCTCCACAGGCGGCTTCCACTGCTCTCGCCGTAGGTGGGGCATTTTTGACAAAGGTCACCACTGACTTGTTGATCATATTGACGGCCACAATCTGATTCGGTGTTTCCGCGCCGGGAGCCAAGATGCCTACCGCCAATGTTCGTTCTGAGTTGACGCTTTCAGACGTTAGAGGCGGCATTGGGCGATACGCTGACGCGCCAGACTTAAAAAGCGAAGAAAAGTTCAGATCGTTTTGGACGATAGAAACGGCAGCATCAAATTCTTCAGAACTTGGCAAAGGCTGATCCTTGCCAATGGTTACGGTTGTCGTTCGCGTATCGCCAATGATGGTATCAACTAATATCGGGCGATTGTTGGTGTAATCGTAAAAAGTGGCTAGAACTTTTTGCTGACCAGCCGGAAGCCTGGAAGAATCGGGATATTCCACACTGATCAGCCGATTCTGGGTCTTATTGAAAAATTTTGCTGCGGTTGCGCTGGTTTTAGCAGCATTGATGGCGGAATTCACTTGAGCATCGCTCGGCGAAACTGGCGTCACGGTAACAGTTACCGGGCCTTGAAGTTTCCCGGCCATGGCTTTTTCCCTGAGTGTGCTGGAACTGATCTCGCTCGCATTCGTTGCCAATCCCGCCAACAAAAAACTGCCTAAGCCAAGCGTCAAAACCACTGACAATAAAAACACCTTGCGTCGCATCTAAATCTCCTTTTCCGGCAACGTCGCCAAACTGTACCTTTGCACAAGCGAACCGGAGGGCATAAAGCTAAATTTTGCAGTACGCAACCCTGTATGCCGTTGCGTATAAATGATTATTCTCTTTGGCGAATGAATTAAAGTTCGTAGCAGAAAAGCTTCGCTCCTGCGATGTTTGATGCCGTTAAACAGCAGGTAAGCGTTAAAGAGCTTTTGAACTTGAAACGAAATAGCACAGCGTTTAGACGCGGGTCAAGCTATCATTCCTGTTGATGTTGGCAGGGCATTTAAGCCTTTGCCTGCGCACCTTGCGGTTGCGCGCCGGACGATGTTAAAAAGAGTTCCCCTCTTGCTTCGAGACACAGTTCTGTCATTACGGAGGAATCGTTTGAAACGCTATTCGACCACACTACTGTTATTTTTGCTTGCCCTAACTTGTGCGTTTCCGCTGGCTTCTCTGGCACAGAAGAAAACACGGAAACCGGTTGCGGTTAAACCTACGCCTACGCCAACCCCTGATGTTCGCGTTGAAGCCGGGCAAGTTGCTGAACAAATCAAAAACTTTTCAAAGTTCATTTACATTTATGGCAAGGTCGTCAATGGATTTGAACTGGCCGATGAACAAGCCAGAACCGGAAAAATGACTCCTGCGGCGACCGAGCAAAACCGTAAAAGCAAAGAAGCCTTGCTAGGCAATATTCGAAATTTGCGAAGCGGTGTTGAAGGGGTGGCGCAAAACTTTCGCAACAATCCGCGCCTGCAGGTTCAAGCATTGAAACTATCGTTTGCGATTGACTCTGCGCGCGAAGCAGAACAGTTGGCGACGGCTGGCCGGTACGATGAGGCAGGGAAATCGTTTGTGACGGTGATTGAACGGTTGACCGATATTGTGCTGGCCATGCGCTAGCGGATCTTTTTCAAAAATTCATCTCGCGCGAAAAATCACTAGCCAGTCTTTGACCTTGTGACTATAATGCGCGGGTCAAATCGGGCTGCCTCTTCACAGCAGCCCTTTTGTATGCACCAGCGGCAATCCTGCCGCACGATTTCAGTGGTTCAAATTTTGAAGGCTCCGTCCCCCAAGTTACGGATTCTTTTAGTTCGTTTCAGAGCCACTTACACAAACGGCATTTGATCAGAATTCAACTGGAAACCAGAAGTGCTGAAGGTTGAGGTTTTGTTCGGATTCCTTTTGATCATGTTTTTTGAGTTTGCAACTGACTGAAGCAACGCTGAAAGCCAGCAAATGAAGAATGGGTCCGAGTTTGCCATTATTGGGGCGATTGATCATCTGAAACCTCACAATTGAATATTCAGATTCAAACGTCTCGAATGTTGGCAAAAGAGAAAGTGACCGAGAAATAGTCAGCCCCATTTCCGGCAAAAAACATTGAAGACTCCTATTCGCGCAAATCTGGTATTCAGTGATCCCGGCTCAGACACTCGCGCAAAAAAATAATTTTCAGTAGCGGCCTCAAAACAATCCGTTGCTGTAAAACTGCCCACGATTTCTACCAAAAAGACTGCCCCGCTTTGATCGCGCGTGCTGAGTAAGAGACTTTTGGCCATTGGACCGAAAGCCGACGGAATACTACACACATAGACGCCAACAGGCGTCCGGGTCACACTCACCGATCCGTAACTCGCGCAAGGTTGAAATGAAAGCGTTAACTCCGAATTCACCGCTCAAACCGGTGAAGCTCAATCCTCGTGTTTCCCCACAAAACACGCCGGGCCAAAATTCGCTTTGGCAAAAACGAATACAACTTAACGATGCCGCTGGCGTATTGCGTTCGTTGCAGCGCATGATTTCGTCCCATCCGCTGGTTCGTTCAGCGCTTGGCAATCATCATTCGGCCAATTCCGAACCGCCTTTTTCCGTTCACGACCTGACACAGGATTTGTATGTGTTGCTTCTGCAAAAGGGGCGTTTCAATCATTACCTGGCCGCCGAAATGTCTGATGCCGAAATCGAACGAGAGATTTTTCAGATTGAATTGACCAATTTGTTGATTGGCAATTTGCGCCGTCGTCGCCCGGAAAATTATCGAATCGCGCGCCGCGTCAGCCAGATTCTGGAAAGCGATTCAGGCTTTCGCCGGTTCCGCCGGAATAAACAACACGATCAGGTTGAACGATATCGTCAGGCGGCCGAAGCCGTGTTTGGTTTGCGGGAATGGAGTGACGACAAACGCGTTAAAGACAGTGGCACGTTCGAAGATTTGATCGCCCACATTCCCACACGCTGTCGAAATCGCCGCCGCGCAGGCTGCACAGGCGAAACCCAGGTAATTGTCAGCAATCAGGAATTGATCGAGCTGATGACGGATATTTTGGCCGCGATTGATTCGCCTGCGCCTTTGCGCGTGCTGCGTCAATTAGCGCTCAGCAAATTGCCGATTTTCGATCCGATGCTGACTTCGATTGACGATGAAGCCACCGAAGAGCGCCAGGGCAATCGTTATCATTATTCCCTGGTTTCTGCCGACGCTACACCAGAAGAGAAAGCTTTGTGTAACGAGCAGGAAATCGAAGCCCGCTCTGTGGCAATTGAATTCCTGAACAAGCTTAGCGAACTGACCCGGTCAAATTTGGTACGGACCGAGCGATTGTGGCGGATATTGTGGCATTGTTACTTCGACGCCAACGAACCCTCGCAACTGGAAATCGCCGAAATCGTGGGCATCTCTGATAGTTCAGTCAGTGATTACCGCCGCAGGATCGAAAGCGAAATGCGACAGCTTAACTTCGCTCCCAATCAACTCAGTGTTTTTGCCGAAGAACTGAAAGAGCAATTGCGTTGGCGGCTTTCACCGATGGATCGAACCGAACGGCGGCGCGAAGCGGTTGAAACTGTCGTCCGTCCACGATTCCGATACGATGCGCCCGCGGTTTATGTCGTCGCTTCAGCCGCTTGACGATTTCTGATTCCAGCCAAACTGCAAATTGGCAAGTAATGCAGCATTCGACGCTTGCCTCTTAACATCTGGCTACAAAAAGCTCTCATTGATTGCAATCAGTGGGAGCTTTTTTTGCAAGCCGTTTCAAGTTGCTTCGTTCTCAGCCACGAAGAGTTCGGAACTCTTCACTCGATTTGAGCGTCGAATCAGCCCGTTAGCCAATGTCACTTTGAAATTGCTTCCGGTAAAGAGCCTGAAAGGGTCGCGGGAGTAGTGTGCCTCAGTTCAGCTATTTGGAGAGGGATTATGAAACGAGATTTTGTTTTTAAGTTGTTTTCAGCAGTCGGAATGTGCGTCCTCAGCTTTGTGGTTTACTCAGGTTTGACTTCATTGAACGAAGTCGTTGAAGCCGCTCCCGGCAAAGTTACGCAGGGTGCTTTGCAAGTTATCGGCAAAGACGGCCAATCAACAGGGCAATGCCCGTTAAAACATACCGATGTCAAAACCGAAATCAGCGGCCAGCTTGCCCGCACGACGGTCACCCAGGAATTTCAAAACCCATTCAACGACAAGATCGAAGCGGTGTATGTCTTCCCGCTGCCGGTCAACGCAGCCATTGACGATATGACAATGATCGTTGGCGACCGCACCGTTAAAGGCAAAATCAAGCGCCGCGAAGAAGCCAGGCAAATTTACGAAGCTGCGCGTGAGGCTGGGCAAGTTGCCAGCTTGCTGGATCAGGAACGGCCAAATATCTTCACGCAATCTGTTGCCAACATTACGCCAGGCGCTGTGGTGAAAGTGACGATCAGTTATGTCGAAACCCTGAAGTACGAAGACGGCACCTATGAATTCGTTTTCCCGATGGTTGTCGGCCCGCGCTACATTCCGGGTCAGCCTACGGCTCAGCCAAATCCAAGAACTGCGCCCGATACCAGCCAGGTTCCCGATGCTTCGCGCATCACGCCGCCCATCACACCTGAAGGCACGCGTACAGGCCACGACATTTCGATCGAAGTAAAGCTTGACGCCGGAGTGCCGATTGATTCGATTACCGCGAAGTCTCACGAAGTCGAGCAGCAACGAACGAACGCTCACGCTGCCATCGTGCAGTTGAAAGATCGGAACACGATTCCGAACAAAGATTTCGTGCTGCGGTTCGATGTTGCCGGAAAGAAAATCAGCGACGCCATGATGACGCATCGCGGCCAGCAGGGAGGCTTTTTCAGCTTGATGCTGCAACCGCCGGAGCGCGTCACGGTCGCGGATGTTTCGCCGAAAGAGATTGTTTTCGTGCTGGATACTTCTGGTTCGATGGATGGCTTCCCAATCGAAAAAGCCAAGGAATCCATGAAGTTGGCGATTGACGGCATGAATCCACAGGACACGTTCAATCTGATTACCTTCGCTGGTGATACGCACGTTTTGTTTCCTCAGCCAGTCCCAGCCACACGAGAAAACCTGAAACGTGCGCAGGATTTTCTCGCCTCCCGTCAAGGCAGCGGCGGAACCGAAATGATGAAGGCGATCAAAACGGCGTTGGCTCCATCCGGGTCGCAGGATCACGTTCGCATTGTCTGTTTTATGACGGATGGATTTGTCGGCAACGACATGGAAATTGTCGGTGAAATCCAGAAACATCCGAACGCACGTGTTTTCGCGTTCGGCATTGGCTCTTCGGTCAATCGCTTCCTGCTGGACAAGATGGCGGAAGAAGGGCGCGGCGAAGTCGAATATGTCAGCTTGAATGACGACGGTTCGGCAGCCGCCAAACGATTTCACGAACGCGTTCGCAATCCTTTGCTGACAGGCATTCGCGTCGAATGGGGAGGTTTGCCGGTGGCAGATGTGTATCCCCAACGCATTCCTGATCTGTTCAGCGCCAAACCGTTGGTGCTGACCGGACGGTACACCAATGGCGCTCGCGGGGTTGTTCGCTTGATTGGCCGCGTCGGCGCGCAAACCTTTACGCGAGACATTCCGGTCGAACTTCCCAAATCTGAAGCCGAACACGACGTGCTGGCGACTTTGTGGGCGAGAACGCGTATAGACGATTTGATGCGTCAGGATTACTCCGGCATTCAAAACGGCTCGCCGAAAGACGATGTGAAAGAAGCCATTACGCAGCTTGGGCTTGAGTACCGGCTGATGACGCAATTCACTTCGTTTGTCGCTGTCGAAGAAACGACTATCACCGAAGGCGGACAGTCGCGCCGAGTAGATGTGCCAATTGAGATGCCAGAAGGCGTTAGCTACGAAGGAATTTTTGGTGATGATGCTAAAAGAGTAATTGGCGGCCAAGGCGTTTCGAAACAATCATATAAATCATCCGAGAGAGCACGAAGACCTCAATATGAGTCTAGTGGTGGAAGAAGGGCTGGTCTTGGCAACGGAAATAACAGCAATATTGCTGTTATGGTTCCAAACGCACCGCCTCCACCGCCAAAACCTGTGCCAATACTAAATGGCACCATAGGTGATCGTGTTGATAGACCTGCATTATCAGGAGAGGAGCACCGACGACAACAGCTTCAATCCAAACTACACCCATCTGTTGCGGCCGTCGTCGAACGCCTAAAAAACAAGCAAGCCAAACCTGCTGCTGATGAAGCGAAGTTTGTCCGCGCTGATAAAGCTGAAATTCAAATCTGGCTAAATGACAAGTCGGACGCGTCGCTTGAGCAGCTCAAAAAGCTTGGCTTTGAGATTGTCCTCAACCCGCCATCGTCAAAACTCGTCATCGGGCGCCTTCCGATTGAAAAGCTGGAAGCATTGGCAGCATTGGAGATCGTCCGATATGTGTCGCCGCTTAGCAGTAAATAATTAGAGCAACATCTTGACGGAATGATCCGTCATCCGTGATAAATATGCTTCCCAAAAGGGGAGTAGATCACCTGAGGTTATGGGTGCGGTGAAGTCGTCAATACGATTGTCCAAGGCGAGCGAAACGCTGGACAGTCCGGCTCACCGGTGAACGACAAACCAACGTTCAACGATCAAGACCTTTTGCGGTTCCGAACAGGAGCGCAAAAGGTCTTTTTGTATTTGGGGAGGACAAGTGATGAAAGGGATGAATCGAACAAAAACAATGTTGCTGATGGCTGTGCTGACAGCGCTGGTCGTTTTTATCGGCCAGGCGCTGGGCGGGCAAACTGGTCTGATTCTGGCGTTGCTGTTTGCGGGCGTCATGAATTTTGTCAGTTACTGGTGGTCGGACAAGATCGTGCTGCGAATGTACGGCGCGCAGGAAATTTCTGAACGCGACGGACCGGAGCTGTTTCAAATGGTTCGCGATCTGACTTCGCGCGCCGGAATGCCGATGCCGAAGGTGTACGTCATTCCTGAAGACACGCCGAACGCATTTGCGACGGGGCGAAATCCGCAGCATGCGGCAGTGGCGGTGACTCATGGCCTGGTGCGAATGCTGGATCGCCGGGAATTGGTGGGCGTGCTGGCGCACGAATTGTCGCACGTTAAAAACCGCGACACGCTGATTATGACTGTGGCGGCTTCGATTGGCGGCGCGCTGAGCATGCTGGCAAATATGGCGATGTGGAGTTCGCTGTTCGGCGGTTCTTCGGATGACGAAGAAGAAGGTTCCGGCTTGATGGGCGGACTGCTGGGAATCATTGTCGCACCGATTGCGGCTTCGCTGATTCAAATGGCGATTTCGCGTTCGCGTGAATTTATGGCTGACGAAGCCGGCGCGCAGATGACAGGCGATCCGCTGGCACTGGCCAGCGCGCTTCGCAAAATTGAAAGCTGGAGCCAGCAGGTTCCAATGCATTCCGGAAGTCCGGCGACGGCGCATCTGTTCATCATCAATCCTTTTGGCGGGATGTCCGCCAGCGGGTTGCTGCGGATGTTCAGCACGCATCCCTCAACTGAAGACCGCGTCGCGCGGTTGGAGTCTATGACACGTGCGGGCGTCAGGCTTGCTGCTTAATCAATGTATGAACAAGGAGAAAAAGAAATGAACTGTCCACAATGCAATGTTGAGCTTCGCATTACCGACCGGCAAGGCGTGGAAATTGATTATTGTCCGCAATGCCGAGGCGTGTGGCTGGATCGAGGCGAACTAGACAAGATCATCGAACGGTCGTCTTCGTATGAGACAAAGCGCCGCGATTACGATAACGACGATGATGATTACAACTATCGCGAAGGTTATGACAAACATCAGGGGCACAGTCGCAAGCGCAAAGGCTTCCTGGGCGAATTGTTCGATTTCGACTAAACGCATGTCTTCAGCAGACGAGCGGCGGCAAAGCGCCGCTGCTCGTCTGCCAACGTGTTGACGATAAAAAAACGACGGTCATTTGATGAGCACAATCCTGTTTCCATTTTCTGAGTATTGGTGGTTTTACGCTGGCTTTACGGCTCTGGTGCTGGCGCTGCTGGCGTTCGACTTGGGACTATTCCATCGCAAAGCGCACACAGTTTCGTTTCGCGAAGCCACTGTTTGGAGCGTGGTCTGGTTTGTGCTGGCGATGGTGTTTAACGCCGGACTGTTTTTTTACGCGCGCTGGAAATTCCCACTTGATCCGCGGTTAGCGGCTTTGCCAGGATTTGATGCTGACGCCGCAGCGTGGCAAACAGCTTTGGAGTTTTTGACCGGCTACATCATTGAACTGTCGCTGTCAGTAGACAACATTTTCATTTTCGTGCTGGTGTTCAGCTACTTTGCCATTCCGTCGAAATACCAGCATCGCGTGCTGTTTTACGGCATCCTGGGCGCGATTGTATTTCGCGCAATTTTCATCGCCATTGGCTCGGCGTTGATGCAGTACCACTGGGTCATCATCGTCTTTGGGCTGTTTCTGATCTTTACTGGATTGAAAATGATGTTTGCGCCGGAAAAAGGGCTGGAGCCGGAAAAGAATCCTTTGATTCGATTGTTTCGCCGCTTTGTGCCGCTGACGCCGGAACTACAGGAAGATCACTTTTTCGTCCGGCTAAAGGGAATCTGGCACGCGACGCCGCTGATGGTGGCGCTGATCTTCCTGGAAGTCACGGATGTCATTTTTGCGGTAGATTCGGTACCAGCGATCTTTGCCGTGACTGATGAACCGCTGATCGTTTTCACTTCGAACATCTTTGCGATTCTGGGTTTGCGTTCGTTGTACTTCCTGTTGGCCGGAGCCGTAGATAAATTCTACATGTTGAAATACGGCCTGGCGGTCGTGCTGGTTTTTGTCGGCTCGAAGATGACCTGGCTGAATAGCGTATACGGAGGCAAATTTCCGATTACGTATTCGCTTGGCATTATCGCAGCAGTATTGGCAGCTTCGATTGTGTTGTCCTTGTTGTTCCCGAAAGATAAGGTTCCGGGCACAGAGAGTGTCGCTCCGTAAGGAAAGAAAACCTGTTGGCATATACCTCAGCCGACTTTTGATGAACGCCGTTGTGGTGTACCCTCTGGCTCAGTTTTGGCAGAAGAAGTTTCAACCGTTTCCGAAACAATTCAACTCAAAAATCTGAACAGGAGCACCCAAACCCGCAATGGCTGAATCCGCCGCGAAGCCTTCGTTTGAAAACGCCTCGAAGGATTACAACATCTGGAGCGTCATCATCGCTTCCGCTGTCGGGACGATGATCGAATGGTACGACTTTTATATCTTTGGCAGCCTGGCTGTTGTGCTATCGAGCAAGTTTTATCCTCCCAATAATGATCTGTTCGCTTATATCGCTTATTTAGCGACATTCGCTGTTGGGTTTCTTGTTCGCCCGTTCGGAGCTTTGTTCTTCGGGCGAATCGGCGATCTGGTCGGGCGGAAGTACGCCTTTCTGGTGACGCTGCTAATTATGGGCGGAGCAACAGCCGCGATTGGTTTCATGCCTACATTTGAGGCAATTGGCTGGGCTTCGCCTGTGATTCTGATTGCCATTCGCGTGCTGCAAGGATTGGCATTGGGTGGTGAATACGGCGGAGCGGCGGTGTACGTTGCCGAGCATGTGCCTGATCACAAGCGAGGGTTTTACACCAGCTTCATTCAAATTACGGCGACCTTGGGATTGTTTGTTTCGCTGGCAGTAATTTTGATCGTGCAAAATTCGATGAGTGATCTGGATTTCAGAGCCTGGGGCTGGCGAGTTCCGTTTTTGATTTCAATCCTCCTGGTCGCCGTTTCGCTCTACATCCGCCTGAAGATGAAAGAGTCGCCGATCTTTCAACACATTAAATCCACTGGCATGGCTTCAGCCAAGCCGTTAAAAGAAGCGTTCACCGAATGGAGCAACCTGAAGCGGGTGTTGGTTTCTCTATTTGGCGCAACCGCTGGGCAGGGAGTCATTTGGTACACGGGACAGTTTTACGCCCTGTTTTATCTGCAAACCATTCTGAAAGTTCCGGCGCGCACGGCGAACATCATTGTTGCAGTCGCTTTGCTGATCGGGTTGCCGCTGTTCACGGTTTTTGGCGCGCTATCTGATCGGGTTGGGCGCAAACGGCTGATGATGGCCGGTTGTTTATTGGCGGTGGTTTGTTACCTGCCGATTTACAAAGCCATGCAATCGGCTGCAGGAAACAATGTGGTGGCAGTGGATGGTTCGACACGCGACAAAGCCACAGGAGCAATCAAACTGACTCCGCTAACTGTTGACGAAAACGGAGTGCGCGTCCCTGCCAAGGAAGCAACTACGGCGAACACTCCGATGCTGGTCTTTTTGATTTTCCTGCAATTGATTTTCGTCTGTATGGTGTACGGGCCAATTGCGGCTTATTTGGTGGAGGCATTTCCGGCCAAGATTCGATACACGGCTTTGTCATTGCCATATCACATTGGCAACGGAGTCTTTGGCGGGTTGTTACCGCTCATCGGGCTGTGGTCTTGTGCGGTGACAGGGAATATCTATGCCGGGCTGTACTATCCAATCATCGTGGCGGCGATCACGTTTGTGGTTGGTTCGATCTTTCTGAAAGAAACGCATCATCACAGAATCTGGGATGAAGTGGAAAAGTAGAGCAAACTGTCCAAACTTGCAGAAGCCCGCACGAAGTGAGTGTGTAACACGCCCTTACTTCGTGCGGGCTTCCGATAATCTTTACTTGAAGAGTTGCGGCGCGAAGTCATTCAAATAATCGCGCCAGTTGATCCAGGTGTGGCCACCAGCCGTTTCCTTGAATACGGGCGAAAAGCCATGCTTCTTCAGAAACTCCACTGTGCCTTTGGTCGTGCTCAGCAGAAAATCTTCTTTCCCAGTAGCAAACCACAAAAGCTTCAATCCTTTTTTCGCTTCAGCATCATCCAGTTTCGATTGAAGCTGTTTTTCCCATGCTTCTCCAGCGGGGGAGAGCGCTGCCACGGCTGGCGCAGGCGTTGTTGATCCCGGCGCTGGACGACTGAAAACACTCAGCAAACCTGAACTGTAAACGCCGACGTAGGCGAATTTTTCCAGGTTGGGCAGCGCGATGTTCAGCGTTTGGCCTCCGCCCATCGAAAGTCCCGCAATGGCGCGATTCGCTCGACCGGGCAGCAGGCGATAGCTTTTTTCAACGAACGGCTGAATGTCTTTCAGGAATTCTGCGACGAATTCATCCTGCGGCGGCGGAGTTCCAGCGGCTGGCGGCGCGGCGGGGCCGCGGTTTAACCGGGTGTGACCGGCGGGCATGACGATGATCATCGGTTTGGCTTTTTTGGCGGCGATCAAATTGTCCAGAATGAACCCAGCCCGTCCAACTGAAGTCCAAGCTTCGTCGGAATCTCCGGCGCCGTGGAGCAAATAGAACAACGGATATTTACCCGATCCCAATTCATACCCCGGAGGCGTGTACACGTGCAGGCGACGGAATTTCCCCAACACTGTTGAGTAATACGTCACAGCCGAAACAGAACCGTGCGGAACTTCTTTGGTATCGCTGAACTCCGAGCCGGGCACGTACACCAGGCTCCAAACATTGTTGTTCGATTCGCTGATCGAAGGATTGCGCGGATCAATTACCGTCACGCCGCCGACATTGAAATTGTAGCGATACGCGCCGGGATCAATCGGGCCGATGGTGATTTCCCACACACCGTTTTCACCTTTGGTCATGTCTTTGCCCGGCCCCATGCCAGGGATGTCGCCGCCGCTCAAGCGAACCTTGTCGGCTTGCGGCGCAAGGATGCGAAAGGTGATGCGACGATCAGCAGCGACTTCAGGCGACGTGACCTGTGGTGGTTGCGGACGTTGAGCCGCAGGTTGCGCGAATGCAGCGACTGCGCAAAGCGCCAATAAGCAGAACGCGATGATTGTTTTGTTGTGAGTCATTTTGGCGATCCTTTTGGTTTCTATCAGCCCCAACGGGGCAAGATGGAGTAGCCCAGTGCGGCGCACTGGGAAAACATTGAAAGTATTCGGAAGCCCTGAAAGGGCGAAATGAGCAGCTTAGTTATTTCGCCCCGTTGGGGCTGGTAATGATTCCAAACCGTTACCCGATGCAATGCACCGGGCTATCACAGTTCGCCCCGTTGGGGCTGAGCACTTAATACTTTTTGATCAGGCGATGAAGCCTTTTTCGTTGACGTATTGAATGCAAGCTTTGACGTTGTCTTCTTCGACCTTGGATCGTTCTTCCGGTGCAAGCTGATCCACCGTCGGCAGCGGAGTGCTGCTGGATTTCTGCTGCACAAGCTTGAAGATTTGCGCCAGGTATTTGCCGTTGCGGTCCGGGAAAACTTCCAAATATTGTTTGGTCATGCAGGGAACTTTCAGCGGATCACGGGTGATCATTTCCAGCGAGAATTTGGTGTTTGGATTCGCTTTTTGAATGATTGAAACGATCTTCGGCAAATCCAGCATGCCCTGGCCGAGAATGACTTCGGAAAGCAAAAAGCCGTCGGCGTACGGTTGCAAGCCCATATCTTTGATGTGCGTTGATTTGGCATAGCGAGCCAGCCCTTCGATGACTTCCATCGGATCGTCCAGAAGGGAAATGTTGTTGCCGAAATCCAGGCAAACTTGCAGGTATTCGCTTTGATAGGTTCTCAGCAATTTCAGAAAATCTTCCAGCGTCCAGTCTTTGTGGTTTTCCAGGGCAACAACCACTTTATGCTTTTCGATGACGGGCATCGCCATTCGCAGCGCGTCGTAAGATTGATCAACCCATTTTTTCCATTCAGCCAAAGTTTTGAACGTTTCGTACCGGCGTCCGCCCAGCATCGCTGCTCGCACAATGGACACGCCAGCGGCTTTGGCGTCGGCCAGGCCTTTGTCGAGCGCCGTCATATCGCCATTGCGCGGGATCGAAACCATGCCTTCCAAGTACATCCCAAGCTCTTCAGCACGCGTACGCAGCTTTGCCAGATCGCCATTCAGCGAAGTCTGAATGCCTCCGGCTCCCAATGCGTGGCATTTTTCCAGAAAGGCGTACGCGTCGCGGGCTTGCGGGCGCGGAGCAGGCGTGGTTGCCGGGCGCGGCGGCGCGGGGCCAATTTGCGCGCCCATATAGGACGTGGACGCGATGCCCATTTTGCTTAACGCAACGCCAATGGCATTTGGCGAAAACGCGAAGATCGAAGGCGAAGCTGCGGCGACCGCCAATGGTGCGGCGGCTTGCGTGAAAAAGTCTCTTCTGGAAATTGAATTCATGGAAGTTTCCCGTTTGGTTGAACAAGTTTGAATGCGAACAGCGAATCGCCAGCCGCGACCAGCAAGTATTGTTTGCCGTCCAGCATGTAAGTCATCGGTCCGTTGCTGACCATTGCCCCAGCGCGAAAGTGCCAAAGGATTTTTCCCGTTGCCGGATCAAACGCGATCAGGTTGCTGGTTGCATCACCCGTAAACAGCAGTTTGCCCGCCGTCGTCAAAATGCCAGGACCGGAATTGCCCCAACCGCCGCTCAGGAATTTATGGCTCCAGGCGATTTTGCCGGTGCGAATATCAATTGCCTTCAGCACTGGTTCCGCGAACAAACCGCCGCCGGTTCCGCCGTAACCTTCGGGTTTTGGTTCGGTGTCGGTCAGATAGGCGACGCTGTATCCTTCGCGGGCGTTGACGTAAAACAAGCCCGTGTTAGGGCTGTAACTCGGCGGAGGCCAGTTGCTGCCGCCGCCCGCCGGAGTGTTGATCAGCGAACCGTCCACTTTTGGATCTTTATTGGGATCGGGAATTGGCTGGCCGCGTTCGTCAAGGCCTTTGGCCCAGTTGACGCCAACATAACCTTTTGAAACCACGCTCTTTCCGTTTGTCCGATCCAGCACGAAAAAGAATCCGTTGCGTGCGGCTTGGGCGACCAGTTTGCGCGGTTGGCCGTTGATCGTGGCGTCAAACAGCACTGGCGTTTCGACGTTATCCCAGTCGTGCGTGTCGTGCGGAGAAGCCTGAAAGTGCCAGACCAGTTTGCCGGTATCAGGATTGATGGCGACGATAGAGCAGGTGTAAAGGTTGCTGCCCGCGCGTCCTTGTCCGGCGTAAACCGGATTCGGATTACCCGTCCCCCAGTACGTTAGATTCAGTTCCGGGTCATAAGTGCCCGGCATCCACGGCATGCCGCCGCCGTGTTCCATTGCGTTTTTGTCTGGCCAGGAATCAGCGCCCGGTTCACCCGGGCGCGGCGTGGT
>CAZXHW010000084.1:0-14848 GCA_964639915.1 uncultured Heliomicrobium sp. | reverse complement strand
CAGCCAGCGGGCCGTGGATCCATCATCGTTATATTTGGCGACGGAGAACAATCGCGCGATTTCACCTACATCGCCAACGTGGTTGATGCCAACCTCAGAGCCGCAGAAGCCCCGGAAGCCAACGGCCAGGTGATGAACATGGGCATCGGCGAACGCATTACACTGAATCAACTGCTGGACGAATTGCAGAAAATCATCGGCACCGATTTGAAGCCTGAATACAAGGAAACCCGTGCCGGAGACGTTCGCCACTCACTGGCCGACATCTCGCGTGCGGAAAACTTCCTCGGTTATCGTCCGCTGGTTGGCTTGGCCGAAGGACTGAAATACACGGTGGATTGGTATCGGGAAAACCAGTAGGAATTGAGAATCTGTCTCAAAAAACAATAAAAGCCGCGGCTGAGTAATGCCGCGGCTTTTATTGTTTCAGCAAGCTGATTCTGTTTAGTGGTCAGATCCAATTCGCATTCCGTAAAACGACCGGTACACGAAGAAGGCTGAAACCAGGAAGAACACGACAGCCAGCACGTGGCTGAGCGTCGCGCTTGATGCGCTGGAATGACGCAGCGACACCGCCAGTTCCACGGCCAGCAACCCGAACAAGGTCGTGAATTTGATGACCGGGTTCAGCGCCACCGATGAAGTGTCTTTGAATGGATCGCCAACGGTGTCGCCGACGACGCAGGCGTCGTGCAGCGGCGTGCCTTTGGCTTTCAGTTCGACTTCGACAATCTTCTTGGCATTGTCCCAGGCGCCGCCCGCATTGGCCATAAAGATCGCCTGGTACAAACCGAAGATCGCAATCGAAAACAGGTAGCCAATGAAGAAGTACTCTTCGATAAAGGCAAAGGCAAGCGCGGAAAAGAAGACCGTCAGGAAAATGTTGAACATGCCTTTTTGCGCGTACTGCGTGCAGATTTCAACGACCTTCTTGCTGTCTTCGACCGAGGCTTTGGTCACGGTGTCATCGAGCCGGATGTTGGCCTTGATGAACTCAACCGCGCGATAAGCGCCAGTGGTCACGGCTTGTGTGGACGCGCCGGTGAACCAGTAAATCACCGCGCCGCCCGTAATCAACCCCAGCACAAAAGGCGCGTGGAGCAAGCCCAGTTTGTCCACGTTGACTGTCAGTCCTTCGGTCAGCGACATAATGATCGAAAAGATCATCGTCGTTGCGCCGACGACTGCCGTGCCGATCAGCACGGGTTTGGCCGTCGCTTTGAAGGTGTTGCCCGCGCCGTCGTTCTCTTCCAGCAAATGTTTGGCGCGGTCGAAATTGACCGTCACGCCGAAATCGTTCTTGACCTCGCGTTCGATGTTCGGGATTTGCTCGATCAGCGAAAGTTCGTAAACCGATTGCGCGTTGTCCGTTACCGGACCATAAGAGTCAACGGCGATGGTGACCGGCCCCATTCCCAGAAATCCGAAGGCAACCAGGCCGAAAGCAAAGACTGCCGGAGCCAGCATCACCACCCCCAACCCTTGCAAGCTGAAGTAGTACGAAACCGCCATCAGCGCGACAATGCTGACGCCCAGCCAGTAAGCGGAAAAGTTGCCGGCAACCAGGCCAGACAGGATGTTGAGCGATGCGCCGCCTTCTTTGGACGAAGTCACGACTTCGCTGACGTGGCGCGATTCGGTTGAAGTGAAGACCTTGACCAATTCAGGAATGATCGCGCCCGCCGCGGTTCCGCATGAAATGATGGCCGACAATTTCCACCAAAGTGTGCTGTCACCTGCCAGATTCGGGATCATCAGGTACGACACAACGAAGGTCAGAATGATCGAAACAACCGAAGTGATGATGACCAGATTGGTCAGCGGCTTCTCGAAATTCATTTTATCTGCGTTGGCGTACGTGGCTTTTGTGATCGCTTCGTTGATGAAGTACGACCCGGCGGAGGCGATGACCATCATCACGCGCATCACGAAAATCCAGACCAGCAATTGAACCTGGAGTGATTCGATAAACGATGGAAGGTTTGTGGCTCCCAGTCTGGCAGCCAAGTCAGCAATTCCCGGAACCTTGGGATTGATTGCCAACAGGATGAATGTGATCAGCGCCACGCCGGTCACACCGTACGTTTCAAATCCGTCTGCTGACGGGCCGACTGAATCGCCCGCGTTGTCACCCGTGCAATCCGCGATTACGCCAGGGTTGCGCGCGTCGTCTTCCTTGATCTTGAAGACGATCTTCATCAGGTCAGAGCCGATGTCGGCGATCTTGGTGAAGATTCCGCCCGCGATACGCAATGCCGCTGCGCCCAACGATTCACCAATGGCGAAACCGATGAAGCACGGACCTGCATAATCGCCCGGAATGAACAGCAAGATGCAAAGCATGATCAAAAGTTCGACTGAAATCAGCATCATGCCGATGCTCATACCGGCTTTCAGCGGAATGGCATAAATCGGATAGGGCTTGCCGCCAAGCGAGGCGAATGCTGTGCGCGAATTGGCGAAGGTATTGACGCGGATGCCGAACCACGCCACGCCATAACTTCCGGCGATGCCGATCAAACTGAAGATCAGAATGATGGCGACTTTGTAGATGGGAAAGCCGACCAGGAAGCCGAAGTACAGAATGATGATGACCGCGATGAAGGCTTCCAGGATCAGAATGAATTTGCCCTGTGTGACCAGATAGGTTTTGCAGGTTTCGTAAATCAGCTCGGAAATTTCGAGCATGGATTTATGCACAGCCATTTTCTTGAGCTGTGTGTAAATCATCAGTCCGAAAGCCATGCCGAGTAGTGAAACGCCGATGCCGATCATCAGCAGTGTTCGCCCGTTCGTGCCGCCCATAAACGAGACGGTGGAAAGATCAGGCAGTTTCAAATTGGCTTCGCCACCGGGGCGATGAGCCTCTTGAGCCAAAACGGAAATGGCGCTAATGGCAACAAAAGCAGCGCCCGACGCCAGTCGCAAAGCGACGCGCCCGAATTGAGGCGTGCGTTTGGTCAGGCAGAGTGACACAAAAATACCGATGCTTAGAAGAAGGAGCATAGCTGGTGATACCTCATT
The DNA here is from genome assembly GCA_964639915.1 of uncultured Heliomicrobium sp. Lineage (GTDB taxonomy): Bacteria > Acidobacteriota > Blastocatellia > RBC074 > RBC074 > RBC074. Next base: position 11,824 of record CAZXHW010000084.1, on the reverse strand, counting down.
ATCTTGTTTGAGTTAAACTGCTGGTAAAAACAGGCGCGGATTATAGACGATAGGCCAATGACTGCAAAGCACCGCCAATCAGCTTTTTGCAAGTTTTCAAGCGGTAAAACCAGTTATCTTTTGCTGTTTTGCGCTGTCGCCGTAAAGATCATCTCAAGGAACTCACTCGTTTCGGAACATCGAAACTCGATTTGCGCTGCGAAAACGGGCAGGGAAGATTGTTGCAATAACTGCTGGGACAAATTCACAGCATCTTTTTCAGTGACGATGATTGCCTCAGCGTTTGCCGCTTGGGCTGCGCCGGTAACTTCAGCAAATTCAGCAGATGAGTAACGATGATGGTCGGGAAAATCGCGCCGGTATACGATTCTCAAGCCAGCGTTTTGCAAATCACCATTGAAGCGTTCCGGCTTGGCGATGCCTGAAACTGCCGCAATCTTCTTTCCTGCAAACTCAGAGAGGCTTTTGGTGCTGTTGCTGCCTAACTGTCGAAACCGGGTCATTTCGTGATGAGCAAAAAAAACAGTAATGTGTGGTGAGGCGTGCTTTTTAATGGTTTCGATTAGTCCGGCGCGGTCGAATTTCTGATCGCTGCGTGTCACAATCACTGCGTCAGCCCGGCGAAGCTCAGCCAATGGCTCGCGCAACCGGCCAAAAGGAATCATCGCTGCCTGGCTCAGCGGTTCCGTTGTATCAACCAGCAGCAGGTTCAGGTCACGGGCCAGCCGCAAATGCTGATACGCATCATCGAGAATAAAGGCCGAAACCGGCGTTCGGTTTTCCTCCAGCCAACGTCCGGCAGCATAGCGATCCTGATCAACGACAACGCGAACGCCGGGACAGTTCTGCGCCAGCAAAAACGGTTCGTCGCCAGATTCTGCGGGCGAACATAAAATCTGTTCCCCGTCGGAAACCTCGACGCGTCCGGCTGTCTGGCGTTTATAGCCACGGCTGAGAATTGCTGCTTGGTGGCCTGCGTCGCGTAATGCCTTTGCGATAAACGCTACACACGGAGTTTTGCCCGTGCCGCCAACAGTCAAATTGCCTACGCTGATGACCGGTGCATTCAGATGATAAGTTTTGAGCAGTTCTTGTTCGTAAGCTAGGATGCGCGCTCTGACGGCAAGTTCGTAAAGTTTTGCCGGAACGTAAAGCAGCGCACGAGCAAAGGGCGATTCAATCATTTACTTTTTTAAGCATTGTTGGATTCGGAAGCGATATTCGCCTAACCGATTTCATCGTCTCACGAACGACGACAGACGAAAAGTTGGGCAAGTTGTGATTTAAGAGGGAACACGTGACAACCGCAGCCACGACTAGTTTGATTGAGCACCTGTTCAAAGAGCATGAGCAGTTTTTGTGGGGAATCGGTTATCGAATGACCGGCAACGCTGCGGACGCTGATGACCTGGTTCAGGAAACCTTTGTACGGGCAATGAATCATCCGCCGGCAAACCTGGATCTCCCGATTCGGCCCTGGTTGGTGCAAGTCACGATGAACTTAAGCCGCGATTGGCTCCGTCAAAGAAAGCGGCAGGCTTACGAAGGCATTTGGCTGCCGTCGCCAATTGAAACTAGAGAAGAGTTTTTACAAGTTCAGAACGCGTTGATTGGTCAAGGCGATGCTGCAACACGTTACGATTTGCTTGAAAGCGTTTCATTCGCCTTTTTGCTGGCACTGGAAGTTCTGACGCCTTCTCAGCGTGCAGTGTTGCTGCTGCGCGATGTGTTTGATTATTCCGTTGTGGAAACGGCTGAAGCTTTGAATATGTCAGAGCCGAATGTAAAAACGACGCAGCACCGTGCCCGCAGAGCGATGGCCGAATATGACCGTTCGCGGATGATCCCAACGCACAACCTGCAAGCGCGAACCCGCCAGGCGATGGAAACCTTTCTGCGATGTTTGTCCAATCACGATGTTGCCGGAATCGAAAACCTGCTGGCTCGTGACGTTCGGCAGTTCAGCGATGGCGGGGGAGAATTTTTTGCTGCGCGCGTTCCAGTTGTTGGGCGAGCGAAAGTTGCACTATTCAATTTGCGCCTGGCGCAATTGGCGAAAAAGACTGAGGTGCACATCAACTGGCATTTGCTGAACGGTATGCCCGCGCTGGTCACCGATTACCCACAAGCTCCGGCTAATTACGCTCGCCGCGTAGTGACGTATTGCGAAATTGATGCAGAAGGCAAAATCAACCGAATTTACAACATCCTTGCCACACGCAAACTGAGCATATTTCAAAAGAAATAATGCGTTTGTCACGATTCCGGGCTGATGCTAGGATTTCGCCCGGTTCCCACCTCGACGTTCTTCATTGCAAAACTAAATGTGATTTGGATTTGTCTGAAGCATGAGGGATTTTTGTGAGCAACGAACTCGCCGATAACAACAACTGGGAGAAAACGCAATGCAGCAAAATGGTAATCCGCCCGTCCGGTTGGTGCAGATCGAACCGCGCAAGCCACCCGTGCCTACACCGGAGCTAAACCTGCCCAAACTCACTGAGGCGCAAATTTTTCGTAAGAAAGCTTATATCGGGTTTCGCAAAATCATAGGTTTTGGCTACACGAAACATTCCTGGGGAGCGACGCGTCGTTGGATACTGGCGAATATCTTGCCGGACAAGGTGCTTTACCGATGGCAGCCTTATAAACGCGGAGGCTGCAATCGTTGCGGTCTGTGCTGCAAAATCGTATTTCGCTGCCCTTTCTTTTATGAAAACGGAGAAACGACGGCTTGCCTAATCTACACATCGGAAAAACATTTTCCGGCAGCATGTGTGGCGTTTCCGTTTGATCCGGCAGATTTGGCTGAAGTGCAGCGTGCTGTTGCGCCCGCTCCGTGCCCGTTTCACTTTGAAGGGCAGCCGGAGCACCCCACGATGTGGGGAGCGCTTAAAGCTGAAATACGAGTCCAGTTGGTTAATCGCGTCAACAAGCTCAAAGAGGTTTTTGATTGATGGAAGAAGGGGCGACCGAGCCAAATTACAAAACCCTTCAAGATCGTGGAATGGCATCGCAATTTGCCGAATTGCTGGGGGTTGAACCTATCGAACAGGAACCCGGGAGAGTTCTGCTAAGACTTCCATTTTCTGAAAAGCTGTTGCAATCGCTTGGTCGAGTTCATGGCGGAGCGATTTTCAGCCTTGCTGATCACGCTTCTGGCTGGGCGGCTTATTCGACGCTGAATGAAAATGAACGTTGCGCTACGCTGGAAATGAAGATCAACTACATTGCAGCACTTCAAGGCGAAGATTGTCTGGCCGAAGCCCGTGTCATTCATCGCGGACGGACTAGCATTGTCATTGAAACCGACCTCAAAACTCCAAAAGGCCGATTGGTCGCAAAAACGCTGGCGACTTTCATGGTTTTGGCAGCCTAATTCTGAAATCCCTTTCTGAACGACTCGGCTTTCTCATCAAACGCACCATTTCGTTAATCTGTTTCTACCGATTGGTATGAGTACGATGACTTCCTACCTGACCCGATCACTATAAAAGTGGTTCTTCAAGCTTGGCCAAAAAGCGAAAATCTATTTCTATCAGTGTTTTAGGCGAGCGCTTCAGCGTTTGGAATTGTCGTGGCACGAGCCTTGTTTTAGGTATTGGCGTAAAGTTGACCGGGGTCGGTAGGAGAAGCAAAGAGGGAGAATCACATTAAACCGCCAAAGTAGAAGCGGTGATGATTTCAGAACTCGATCCCGGTTAATCGAAGTTCTTTATAAGTTCGGCGCGCTGAAGGAGAGCAAGGGGGTATTTCGGGGCCGCAGAACGTCTGCGTGACTTTGAAATTTTCCGTAAGCGCGTCCGTAATTTTCCCGGCAACCAACTCGCAGGTTGAAGTGGGAAATAAACGCCGCACGAGCAGATGTAAAGGGGGCTGAAAGAATCGTCTTTCGGCGTCTGCTTGTGCGGCGTTTTGATTTTCAGCCATATGCAGGTTCAAAAATCCGTATTTCATCCGAAAACTCATACTCGCTTTTCGTTTTTGGCTTCCATTCCTTCCTTATCAAAATTTCTCGACAATTGATCTAAATAAAGCGCAGTCATCAATTAGTGGCCGTTGCGGAAGCTGTCTGCGTTTCCAAATTCGCATTCGAAAGTGACGGAACAAGTCTTGCTTTTTGTAAAGAGTCCAAACTATCTTTTGCACGCATTTCTTGTGTAGTAGTTACTCACAGTCGTCCACTGCCAGATAAAACTGTTTTCTTCGATTCACCCAAAAGGGCCTGCAGGTGTTTTAAGGCCGGTTTCCACATTGGGGAAAGAAGTAAGCAAGCTATAAACATCAGGCATAACCCATCAGGAGGATCGAATGCATAGACACAGAGCTTTCCTACAAAACCTTACTTTGCAGGTTGCGGGTCTGCTGTTTCTCTCTGTGGCATCTTTTGGCTTTGCTGCTGCTCAAACTGGAACATCAACAGTAGGTGGCACCGTCCAGGATGGCCCGGGAGCTGCAATTTCCGGCGCGAAAATCACGCTGAAAAATGCGGCAAAGAATTTTAGCCGCGAAACCACCAGCGATTCTGCTGGCAATTTCGCTTTCACCGTTGTGCCGCCAGACACATACGTCATTGAAGTTGAAGCCAACGGTTTTAAGAAGAATGTGATCAGCGAGGTCAAAGCGTTGACTGACAATCGCGTGACTGTAAGTATCACGCTGGAAATCGGACAAGTGACCGAAGTGGTCAATGTCTCGGCTTCTGCGTCTGAAAACATCGTCAATACCCAGGATGCCAGTCTTGGCAACAATTTCGTTTCGCAACAAATCATTCAACTTCCTCTGAATGCCCGTAACGTAGGGAATCTGCTGAGTCTGCAACCGGCAGTGACCTCGTCGGGGTATGTCGCGGGTGGCCGTAGCGATCAGGCCAATTTGACCATTGACGGATTGGATGCGAACGACCAACAGGACGGAACCGCATTTAGCCCTGTCATTCGCGTTAGCCCGGACACCATCGAAGAGTTCCGTGTGACGACTGTGAATGCAAACTCCACCCAGGGACGCTCTTCCGGCGCGCAAGTCGGGTTCATTACCAAGAGCGGTACCAACCAATTCCACGGAAACCTGTTTGAATATCATCGCAACACCATCACCACGGCTAATGATTTCTTTAACAACAGAGCAGGAAGATACGTTGCCACTGATGCCCTGGTGGTGGCGGGTAAGGCCAAAGTGGGAGATGAAAAAGTTCCCCGCCCGAAACTGATCCGCAATAACTTTGGCGGTTCACTGGGTGGCCCGATCATCAAGGATCGTTTCTTCTTCTTTTACAACTACGAAGGCCGTCGCGATGCCAAGGGCACCAGCGTCGTGCAAACCGTTCCGCTGGCAAGCCTGGGACGCGGCGAAGTGAAATTCTTTGCGTCGAATGGTCAGCAAATCACGCTGACAGCGGCGCAGATCAATGGTTTGACTGCCAACGGTACGCCCACGGGCGCTGCGGTGGTTGATGTGAACCCGGCCGCACTGGCGGTATTGGCAGGTGCGGCTCAACGCTATCCTTCCAATGACAATACGGTTGGTGACGGGTTGAACACCGGAGGATTCCGCTTTAATCAACCGCAACCCGCCAGATTGGGCGCGCATACTGCGCGATTTGATTTGAAGCTATCTGACTCGCAAACGCTCTTTTTCCGAGGCAATTATCAGAACGATACCTTTGTCACGGCGCAGCAATTTCCTGACACACCGACACAGGCCACCTGGAGCCATCCGAAAGCCTTCGCGGTTGGTTATATTTGGACGATCAGTCCAAAATTGATCAATGATTTCCGCTATGGAATAACGCGCGATGCAATCAGCGTCCAGGGCGATTCTTCAGTCAACGCCGTTACGTTCCGGCAAACCTTTTCTGACCGCGCTTATGCGCGCAGCCTTACCCGCATCACTCCCGTTAACAATTTTACGGATAACGTTAACTGGCGCCCAAGCAACTCTCACAGTTTCGATTTTGGAACGAATATTCGAACGATCCGCAACCTGCGTAGCAACTTTGCGCCCGCATATGACAACGGCGTGATGAACCATTCGTTTTACGCCGGTGCAGGTTCCGTAGTAAGCGCTCCAGTTAATGCTGCCTTACCGACGCTTTTCCCAACGCTTCCGGCGGGAACAACAATCCGTTCCGACTGGACCAACAATGCCAGAATTGCGCTGGCACAAGTGTTCGGACGAATCTCGCAATACACTGCCAATTTCAATTTCGGCTTGGATGGAAAACCGCAAGCGGCAGGCGCCCCTGCAACGCGTGAATTCGCCACCGAAGAATATGATGTTTATGGCCAGGATGTCTGGCGGTTGCGTAACGACCTGACCATGACGGTTGGGCTTCGGTATGGGTTGAGCCGCCCGGTTTATGAAACGCAAGGCTTCCAAACCAAGCCAAACGTCGGACTGGAAGATTATCTCCAGAAGCGCATTGCCGCTGCCAAACAAGGGATCAACTATACCGACCCGATCCAGATCCTGTTGGCTGGGCCGGCAAACAATGCCGAAGGATTTTATCCCTGGGATAAGAACAACTTCCAACCACGCGTCGCTGTGGCCTGGAATCCGAAATTCCGGGACGGGCTTCTAGCCAAGGCTTTCGGCAAAGATGGCGCATCCACCTTCCGTGGCGGATTTGCCATGACAAATGACTATTTTGGTCAAAGACTTGCTCTTGGCTTCGATGCCAACAACGTTTTGGGTTTCCAGTCAGCATTTACGATTTCGGCAAATACGTACAATGTAACCACCAACCCGGCTCCGCTGTTTACCGGATTGGGGCAGGATATTCGTTCACTGCCGAATATCGTTGTTCCTGGCAACTTGACCTTTCCGAAACAACAACCGTTAAACGATGCGCGCCGCATTGAAGGCTCGCTCGATAGCAATCTGGTTTCGCCGCAAAACTATGTTTGGAACTTCACCTACAGCCGCTTGATCCCGGGCGGATTGGTTGTAGAAGCTTCTTACGTTGGTCGTGTGGCGCGGAAATTGTTGGCGACACGTGACGTGATGGCCCTCAATAATATTACTGATCCAAAGTCGGGGCAGGATTGGTATACGGCGGCAGGTATCTTGCAGGATTTGCGTATTAAGAATACGCCGATTTCGGCAATTCCCAATCTGCCATTCTTCGACAACATTTATGCGCGCGGCACTGTCGCAACAGCGGTTGATGATTATCTGGGAACCGATTACGCCGCCGCCGGTTTGTCCAACACACAAGCAGCGTATGCAGCAATGGCTGAAGTTCTGGCGACAGACTGGACATCATTGCAAGATGCGCTGGATCTGGGCACCGGCAAACCGTTGTTCTTTAACCGTCAATACGGTGCGCTTTCGGCATACGGAACAATCGGCAACTCCGATTACCATGCTGGTTCGCTGAGCATCCGTCAGCGGTACAAAGGTGTGATTTGGGATTTGAACTACACCTTGTCAAAATCCATGGATGATGCGTCCGGCTTGCAGACCAGTGGCGTGTATGGAACTGCCTTCATCCTGAATCCATTGCGTCAACAGGACAATCGTTCAGTCTCTGATTTCGATGTGCGTCACATCGTTAATTTCAACTCGGTTTGGGAGCTGCCGTTTGGCAAGGGGAAAGCCCTGTTCGGCAACTCCAACACCGCCGCCGATTACATCATTGGTGGTTGGCAACTGAGCACGATTGCCCGTTACAACAGTGGTGTTCCAATCGTTGATCCCTTTGATAACAATGGTTGGGCAACCAACTGGAACATTCGCAGCTACGGCGTGCTGGTGAGGCCGTTGAAATCTTCTCCAACACGCGGCAGCGGGACGTCGGCGCCAAACCTGTTTGCTGATCCGACCTACGCTTATCAAAGCTACCGCAGCCCGCGCGCAGGCGAAACCGGGAATCGCAATTTGCTTCGTTACCCCGGCTTTTTCTCGCTCGACTTCGGACTCTTCAAGACTTTCAAGATGCCCTATAACGAAGGCCACAGCCTGCAATTCCGTTGGGAAGTCTTCAACGCCACCAACACGCAAAGCTTCACTGGCGTGACTGGATTCAGTGTTGGAACTGACCCGTATCTGGGTGGGCCTGGCGGTGTGCCACTGCCTAACTTTGCCAATTTCACGGGCGTCCAACGTCCATTTGGTGAAACCACTGGCGCGCGCATCATGCAATTTGCATTGCGTTATCAGTTCTAGTTTCAAACAAAAACTGGAACTCAAAAAAAGGCTGGCCGACAGGTTTTACTGTCGGCCAGCCTTTTTTACACGTGTAACTTTCGACGATTTTACGTGATGCTGCCGCCGTCCACCGTGACTACTTCGCCAATCATGTAACTGTTTCTTTCGGAAACCATGAAGGCCGCAAATTCGGCCAATTCTTCCGGTTTGCCGTTTCTGCCTTTGGCGCACCAAAAATTGTGCATTTCCAGCAAACGGCTCGGCAGCATTTCCGCCAATTCCGTGTCGAAGATGCCAGCCGCGATTGCGTTGACGACAACACCAAACTGGGCGGCTTCGCGCGCCAGGCACTTGGTAAACCCTAAAACAGCGGCTTTGGAAGTGGCGTAATGCACAGCGGTCGGCATAGCGCGCAAAGCCCCAATGCTGCTGATGTTCAAGATATGGCCTGACCGCTGGCGCAGCATGTGCTTGTAGATCGGCTTGGTGACGTTGAACAAACTATTGACGTTGGTATCAACCACCGTATGCCAGGCCTGTTCGGTCATCGTCGCAAAGTTATCTGCGCGGTTGATTGCAGCGTTGTTGACCAGGATGTCCAATCGTCCAAATTCGTGATGAATTTCCCGCACCATCTTGTTGATCGCGGGTCGGTCGGTAATGGAGACTTTATACATCAGTCCTTTTCGTCCATAAGACCGGACTTTTTCCAGAACTTCCTGTGCTGCATCGTCGCGCGAATGGTAGTTGAATGCGATGTCGGCACCTTCGCGGGCAAAGACTTCGCATAATGCGCGACCTATGCCGCGCGAACCTCCAGTAATGATCGCTTTCTTTCCTTCTAGCAGTCCCATAATTTAATTGAAAGGTTGGGGATGAATAAATCAGGTAACAACCGGTTGATTGATGTGGATGTCAGGTTCAACGGTCTGTCTGTTGACGCTAACTCGATCCTCGATTTTACGCATTAACTCGCCGACGATTCGTTTTGTCGCGTCAGGAATGGCAATTCTGGATGTCGCTGCCCGCATGGAATCCAATTGAGCAGGTTCGTGAATCAATTGCCGCATCAATGGAACCACATCAACAGCGCGTTCCAGCAGCAAGCCAGCATTGTAGCGCGACAGCAAGCTGGCAGTTTGCAATTCCTGGGGCATCGGCGGCGTAGTTGTGTCAGCAATAATCGGCAACCGAGAAGCCAGCGCCTCAAAGGTTGTCAATCCGCCCAGCTTGGACACCATCACATCGGCCGCACTCATCAGCTTTTCCATTGCGCCGGTATAACCAATGACCTTGGTCGGGAAGGTCGCGCGTTTAGCCATTTCCTCTACTTGTTCGCGCAACTTATCGTTACGACCAGCCAGGAAAATTGCTTGAGAGTTTTTTAGCTGGTCGCCGCTGTCAACCATCTGTTGGAAGATGCGTGGAATGTTTCCACCGCCAACCCATCCGGCATTGATGAACATTGTGAAGCGTTCAGGATCCAGCCCCAACTCCGCACGAGCCGCCAGCTTTTGATCTTCATCCTGGTATTGAAACTTTGGATGAATTGGAATGCCGCAGATTTTGATTTTCTCTGCCGAAACGCCGTAATCCAGCAACTGTTGTCTGGCTTCTTCGGTCGCGACCAGATACAAGCTGACTTCGTCGCAAGCCCAGCCGCGCCAAAATCCGTAACAAGGATCGGTGACAACCGTTACCAGTGGCACGCGATCCTGCAATCCCAGTTCACGCAACATCCTGCCGAAAAAGTGCTGTGTCATCGGATGAACAGACACGACCACTTGTGGGCAAAACTTTTCAAACAGATGCCGCACATATCGTGAAGTCATTCGATAAAACAGATTGGATTCGTTTGGCTTAAACCGCTCAATCGCCCAGTAGTAATACTTCATCAGATGCTGATGATGGCGAAGCAGGTAGTTGTAAAACTCCGCGCACTTTTGAGCCAGATAATGCGATTCTTCAATCGCACGAGCGATGTTGACCAGGCAATCGGCTGCACCGAATCGTTTCAATCCGTCGGCGATGGCAGCAGCCGCGCTGGTGTGACCGCCTCCGGTTTCAGAGGTAATGATCAGGAATTTTTTGGAAGTCTCTTCGGACATTTTATGGTGCCAGTTGAAAGCAGTTTTGGGCGGAGTGTCTGACGCAAAACTGCCAACGCCCGACACCAATAACCGATCACAATCAAGCAGTGCGTGGTTCAAGAAGGCCTGAACCATCAGGAACATGCGATTTTTTCAGTTGCCGTTCCAGCTTTTTGATTTGGATCAGGTGTTTCGGATTGAACGCGAGCGATGGGTAATAACAATTTGATTCGTGCGTGCAGAAACAACCGTTTTTGACATGTTCGCGGCGAACCTTCATTTCCGGTGAATGCCACAGGGCGTTGAAATCCCAGTTGTAATCGCGCAGATTGCCGATCGGATCCAGGTTTTCGCAGCTTGAAACCGTGCCCTCGTCGTAAATCACTCCACCGGTTGTTCCCGCATGGCAACGCAACTGAGCTTTCTGCTGCTCTTCGGTGCGGGCGATCAACTCGTGCATATAAATATCCACAGCCGCTTTGAAATACCCGCCTTTGCCTTTGTAATGATTCTTGATGACGCCGCGTTGCGAATCCGAATCAATCAACTGTGACAGCTTGCGATACCGGCTCAAATCAATGTTCAACTCTTCGGCATTTGCTGAAGGCGGACGGATGTAATTCACGTTAATCTTGTCGGGTTTCAATTCATAACGCAGAAAGTCGTACCACTCGAAAATTCGATCCTGGTTCGAGTTCATAAAACAGGTGCAGGTTTGCACATCCAGGCGCGGAATCTGTTTTTGAATCTCCTGAAGCTGCCGAGCCGTGCCGATGGCTTTATCCCAGCTTCCTTCTTTGCCGCGAATCTTTTCGTGGTCTTCTTTCAGACCATCAATTCCCAGCGCAACCGTCACGTTCAGGTTTGGGCATTCGTCCAGAATGCGCTGCACATCGGGCATAATGCGCTGTTGGATTCCGCCATTCGACATCAAATAAACCGATTCCAGTTTGTTGTTTTCGTAAAACGCCCGGACAACTTCCGGCAGGTCTTTTCTGGTGAAAGGTTCGCCGCCAGCGATAATTAAAATCGGCAACTGTCCGCCCAGAGTTTCGCTAATGCGGATCAGGTTTTCCGTCGTCATTTGCAGCTTCTTGCGCGGTTTGTCATCCAATTCTTCCGTAAAAAAGCAGTGGACGCAGCGCATATCGCAAACCGACGTGATCAAAATGTTCAAGATGACCGGGGACGTAACTCCTCCAGCCAAAACCTTCCCGTATCGTTTGATGAGTTCAAAGTTGTAATTCATATAATTTCCGGTCTGATCAATCGTAAAGGGGAAACAAGCAGTTATTAAGCGTCGTCTGTTTTGCAAAGTCAAACGAGTGGCTTGGCGCGCCAGCTTCTTGTTCCAGCCTCATCGAAGCTCCGGTGTATTGTTAGCAAAATGATTCCCCGCGCATAAAAAAGGCGGCTCTGATCAGAGCCGCCTTTTTTTCCAAAGCAAGCAGGAAGAATTACTTGCCGTGCAATTGAGCGTAATGGACAAAGAACCAGTATGTAATTCCAGCCCATGCGATCAGATTCACCAGCGACACAGCCAGGCCAATGCTTTTGACTTTTGGATCACGTCCGCCGCTGGCGTC